>DASPNN010000081.1:0-4674 GCA_035626495.1 Chryseosolibacter sp. | reverse complement strand
TCCGGGCCGGTCGAAGACGTGGGCAAGGGATCCGAAACAGTATCCGTTGCTGCCGATTCGCCCGGCCTGCATGAACTGTTGCTCAGCTTCACAGGGACATCTTCAATTACCCGCGACAATGGAGCCTTCGACGTTGCCTTGCGCGATGGCTTTAAGAGCAAGGACCTTAATAAATTTCTTTTTGAACAAGGCGTGGTCGCTTCGCAGATTCTTCCGAAAAAGAAAAGCCTCGAAAAACAATTCCTCGAAATACTCGCCGGTTCCTGAACCTGTTAATTGTAATTGTCATGCTTCATTTGCTGAAAATAGACCTGAAAAAGATGACGAACTATCGCACGTTCTGGGTCATCACCGGATTGTACTTTGCAGTGCTGGGCCTCGGTGCCGCAAGCGGAATGGAATTTTTGAAATGGCTCAAACGCACCTTCGAGGACTTTGGCGGCGATTTGAACATCAACCGTATTCCTCTTTATCACTTCCCCGACATATGGTTGAACCTGATCTGGTGCGCGGGTCTGCTGAAGATCGTTCTCGGTGTTATGGTGATCACGTCCGTCACCAATGAGTACGCTTACCGTACCATGCGGCAGAACATAATTGATGGACTGAGCCGCACGGAATTTCTTTTATCGAAAGTGTACACCAACATACTTCTCAGCGTTGCGAGCATGGTGGTGATCGGCATAGTCGCGTTTGTGACCGGCCTGATTTATAGCCCCGATATCTCCTGGAACTGGATCGTGGCCGATATCGAGTTTCTCCCGCTGTATTTTCTGGAAGTGTTTATGTACCTGTCATTCGCGCTCATGCTGGGTCTTCTTGTACAGAGAGCTGGGTTGAGTATCATCATCCTGTTGCTTTCCAAGGCCATTGAAGCGATCATCACTGCCAACCTTGTCGAAGATTACGTTCCGGCTTTGCTTGATTACTTTCCGATGCGGGCGATCTGGAATCTCATCGAATGGCCGTTCCCCCGTTATGCATTCCAGGAAATAAAAGACTACGTCGACTTCAAATCGGTCGCCATCGTCGTCGCATGGATCGGATTGTTCAACTATTTCAGCTATCTGAAACTAAAACGATCCGACATTTAGTTGCCTGGGCCTTTTGGAAAGGTTAAATTCAATTTCCAAATAAAGGCTGATGGATCGTTACTCAAGAAGAAATTTTATCAGTACACTCGGCGTTGGTGCCGCGATACTCCCTTTTTATTCCCCGGATAGTTCAATGGGCGCTTTGCAGGAAAAAAAGCTCGGCGTTGCGCTTGTTGGTCTTGGAACCTACAGCAGCACAAAACTTGCGCCGGCGCTGCAGGAAACGCAGGCTTGCTACCTTGCCGGCGTTGTGACTGGAACGCCCGAAAAGGCTGCCAGGTGGAAGAGCCAATATAATATTCCGGAGAAAAATATCTACAACTATAAAAATTTCGACACGATTGCCGATAACCGCGAGATCAGCATCGTTTATGTTGTGCTTCCAAACTCGCTCCATCATGAATTTGTAATACGCGCCGCAAAGGCAGGTAAACACGTCATTTGTGAAAAGCCGATGGCGTTGTCTTCCAAAGAATGCCAGGAAATGATCGAGGCCTGCAAAAAAGCAAACGTTCGCCTCTCCATCGGCTACCGCTGTCACTTTGAACCCTACAACCAGGAAGCCATGCGCGTTGGAAGGGAAAAAACGTTCGGTCCGGTGAAGACGGTCGAGTCGTCAATGGGTTTCCGCATTGGTGATCCCACTCAATGGCGCCTGAAAAAATCCCTCGCCGGGGGAGGCGCCATGATGGATGTAGGCATTTACGCAATTCAGGCTGCACGGTATGCAACTGGAGAGGAACCTTTGACCGTTACGGCCCAGGAGTTCAAAACCGATGCAAAAAAGTTTGCCGAGGTTGATGAAATCATTTTTTGGCAAATGGAATTTCCCGGCGGGGCCGTGTCCACGTCAACCACATCGTATGCGTCTTCATTCGACCGGTTGTATATCTCAGCGGAATCGGGGTGGCTGGAGCTTCAACCTGCTTTTGGTTACGGACCGCAAGCCGGAAGGACCTCTAGCGGACCGCTAAATTTTCCGCAGGTCACCGAACAAGCCCTGCAAATGGACGATTTCGCGCGATGCATCATCGAAAATCGCCCATCGCGCGTCGGTGGAGAAGAGGGTTTGCGCGACCTGAAAGTGATTGAGGCAATCTACCGTTCCATTGCGAGCGGCCGGAAAGAACGGGTCAGCTAGCAAATCATGGATGGGAGGCATGAAAATTCTCTACCGTCAGATACAGAAATAACATTCCGACAATGAGCAAGCTTAATGTCAGTACCAGGATATTCACCCACCGTAATTTTATGGTGAGGACGATCGAGCTTTTTTCTGCATCCCAGTCAAAATGCGAGATGGACAAGATGTTGAGAACGATTCCGGTGGCCGGTAAGACTATGAGCACGACCGGTTGTATCCACCACAAGAACGGGTCGCCATCAACCCGCGCTACAATGCTACCAAATGCATCGAGTATGCCCAGGTTGATATTCAGCTCGTGCTTGAATACCATGAATATAAAGAAGAGGTAGGGTACCACAATCAGCCAGAATCCGATCCGGGCGGACTGCCGTGCGCTCAAAATAGCCACTTTAATGTGGGCTGGCGGCCTCACGAAATCCGCCGAAGGCTTGTCGAGATTCTCCATTCTCTTTTCAAATTCTTCCGGTTTCATATTCCTCGTTTTATTCTCAAAATCCTGAAGATTTTATATGCAGCAAGACCCGCCAGCATCCCTATCCAGAGATTGAATACGATCCGTGTCGGACTGTACTGAAACCCGTCGGCAATATTCAGCAGCCGGTCCATGGGAAATCGCGCATGTCCGAGATTGGAAAGGATCGCGAAGCAGATCTCTTGCCCCGGATAAACCACAAGGACCGATGTGCCACCTGAGCCAGCTCCGAATTGAAAATGGACTTCCCTTAAATCCGGATCGATCGCTGACATCCATCCAAGACCGTATCCGAATCCGGGGACGGGCGACCCGTGCGGCTCCCACAACATGTCGATTGATCGTCCATTGAGAAATCCACGTTCAAGTGACGAGATATGCGCGTTGCCGAACCTGACCAGGTCTTCCGGGGTCGAAAGAAACCCTGCAGCGGCCATCTTGAACGAAAAATCGTTCGGAGGCGAAATGACCATCGAACCGTCTGTTGAGTATGGTGTGACGTTATCGTAATAAACCGGTTCGAGCACGTGGTGTTTGGTTGCGGCTGCGGAATGTCTCATGTCGAGCACATCGAAAACCTCGCGATGGACAAGGTCCGTGAATGTTTCGCCGGATGCCCGTTCGAGGGCCGCGCTCAACAATACATATCCGAACCCTGAATAAAGGAAATGCTGTCCGGGTTCAAAGATGAGCGGATCCTCTTTAAACATCTCGAGGCTCGATACGACGGTCGGAAAATTGCGTGTTTGAACCGCCTCGTTGTCGTCTTTGTACCCGCGGATCCCGCTTGTGTGAGTGGCCAGATGACGGGCAGTGATCACGCGACCTTTGTCCGGGAACTCTGGAACATACCTGCGGACGTCGGTGTCCCACGAAAACGTCTGTTGCTCATACATTCGCGCACCGGTCGCGGCCGTCAGAAGCTTTGAAACGGAGTTTATTCTGTACATGGTCGAGCACGTTGCCGCCACTTTCCCCTCCTGGTCGCTGTAACCGTTCGCCTCAGACCAGATCATTTTACCGTTGACGCTGACTGCGATGGCAATGCTTGGCGTTCCTCGCTCGGCCAGAATACCTTGGATCTGTTTACGGGCTGCTTCTATCTTCTCGCGGTACCGTTCGTCGAGAACACACGTGTTGACCGGAACACCGGTCGGCAAAACGACGTCCTCTGACTGTTTCGTTTTCCAGCTGACGAATCGCAACGTGCCAATGCCGATCGTGAAAAAGACCACAACCGTCCAGGCCGCAATACGTGTGATCCTTTTTGCGGTCATGCCTTGCTATTTAAGGTTGATATCGAATCGTTGCGTGTAACGTGAGCGATGACCAGGTTTCTTAACTTCCCGAGCCCGCGCGAAAGAAGCGACTTTACAGTGCCCTCGGGTTTGCCGAGGATCGAACTGATTTCACCATTGTCCTTGTTTTCGAAGTACCGGAGCGCAATCACTTCCTGGTATTTAATGTCAAGCGTACTGAGGGCAGCTGACACGCGAACGAATTCGTCGTGCATTTTTAATTCCTGTTCGAGCAGGTCGCGGTCATCAAGCCCGTGATCGTACAGAGTGATTGACTTTTGGTCGAGGATGCGATCGGTCGTCCGTGGCGTGTAGCGTTGTTTTCTAAAAAAATAATTCACCTCGTTGGTCGCAATGCGAAAAATCCAGGCCGAGATCGAAACGCCTGTCCACCTGAACTTGCCTATTCCCAGGAACGCTTTAAGAAACGTTTCGGATGAAATATCGCGGGCAATGTCGTAGTTCATAACTCTCCGGTAGACATATCCAAAGACCGGCCGGTAAAGCTGGTCGAACACGATCCCAAATTGGCTGGGATCGGCCTGAATGCTTTCCAACAGTTTTCTGTCCTGTTGAGGTGTCATTGATGCGTATAATGCAAGGTAGCCATTTTGGTTGCAGCCAATGGGGCTGGACGCGCGGGAATTCCGTAGCCAGCGCATT
>DASPNN010000080.1:0-2622 GCA_035626495.1 Chryseosolibacter sp. | reverse complement strand
GCAGGTGCCGGCCGGCCAATGGACAATCATGCGGTTTGGGTTTACGACGAGCGGAGCGCACGTCTCAACGTCCAGCGGTAAGTGGAAGGGGCGGGTGATCGACTATATGAGTGCGCGTTCTTTCAATCGGTATTGGGATTCGCATGTCGAGCCGCTTTTGGAAATGATCGGTCCACTTGCCGGAACAACATTGCGGTATTTGCAAACCGATAGCTGGGAATTGGGAGGTATCAACTGGTCGGATGATTTTGCGTTGGAATTTCAACGACGCCGCGGCTACGCTTTGTATAAATACCTCCCTGTTATTGGCGGGAAAATAATCGACAGCCGCTCAAGGAGTAACGCATTTCTTGCTGATTTCCGGAAAACCATCGGCGAATGTATTGCGGAAAATCACTACAAGGTATTCGCAGAGCGGGCGAAGAAATTCCGGCTTGGCATTCAGAGCGAATCTGCTGGCCCGCATGCAGCCCCGATCGATGGCTTGAAAAATTACGGCTACAGCGAATTGATGATGAGTGAATTTTGGTCGCCATCACCACATCGTTCTCGCGATGAGGATCGTTTTTTTGTGAAGCAGGCCGCAAGCGCAGCCCAAATATATGGACGCAGGCTGGTTGGCGCTGAATCCTTTACAACGATCGGCCGCCATTGGAATGACGTGCCGTGGCAAACGATGAAACCACCTTTTGACCGCGAAGCCTGTTCGGGTCTGAACCTTGTTTTTCTTCATACGTTTACCTGCTCCCCGGTTGAAATGGGAAAACCGGGTCAGGAATATTTCGCGGGCACACACCTGAACCGGAATATAACATGGTGGGATTTTGCCGGAGAAGTATTTGACTATTTTAAACGCTGTCAGTACTTGTTGCAGCGTGGTTATGTTGCAACCGAAGTGCTTTACTATTATGGGGATCACGTGCCCAACATTGGCCATCTGAAAGCATTCGACCCTGCTCGCGTTCTTCCCGGATACGACTACGACCTGATCAATGAGGACCGATTGCTTGCGCTCGAATTTCGCGAAGGATTGATCCGTCTCCCGCACGGTCACGGGTACAAGCTATTGGTTCTTCCTGCTCACGGAGTGATGTCCCTCGCAGCACTGCGCAAAGTAAATCAGCTCGTGAACGCGGGCGCGTTGGTACTCGGTCCGCGCCCGCGACTTGTCAGCCTGGCCGGCGGGCAGGCGGCCGCAGATGAATTCAACCGATCCGTCACCGATCTTTGGGGCCCATCAGACATTCCAAAAGGGGAAAGGACATCGGGAAAAGGAAAAATCTTTTGGGGTTCCACGGGCGAGGAAGTTTTAGCCAAAATCGCGATGCCGGCCGATGTGATTATTGAAAAATCCAGATCGTCCGACGCATTTGATTTTATTCACAGGCGTGAGCCAGGCATGGATATTTATTTTGTCAGCAGTCAAAACCCCGCGCAGACGTCTGCCTCATTTTCATTTCGCATTGATGACCGGATGCCGGAGTTATTCGATGCGCTGACTGGCCGAGTCGCGACGCCGTTAAAGTGGAGAATTGATAATTCGCGGACCTTCGTGGATTTGGACTTTGAACCTTATGGTTCGGTCTTCGTTGTATTTCGAAAAAGAACCGGAACACGATCAGCTTCCGGGTCAACCACCCGGACGGTAGTGAGCACTTTGTCAGGAAATTGGCGGATGCAGTTTCATTTTCAGGAGGCGCTCGTCGACATCACCACCGACAGCCTGGAAAGCTGGACCCGGCAAAGCTTAGCCGCATTCAAGTTTCATTCCGGGAAGGTAACATATAGCCTGCAGTTTAACTTCCCCCAGTTCGAAGAGGGCCAGAATTACTTCGTGACTTTGAATGATATTCGGGATGTGGGCATTGCGCGTGTAACCCTGAACGGCAGGCCAGTAGGCATAACATGGACGCCACCGTTCCGGTTGGCTGTGTCGAATGAATTGCGTCGCAAGCGAAACAAGATTGAGATTGAGGTCATCAATTCATGGAGAAATAGATTGGTGGGTGACCGCGGGCTTCCTAAGCGGGACCGGCAAACCGAAACCAACATCACCATCCGGCCGGATTGGTCAGTGCTGGATGCCGGTCTGATCGGACCCGTTCAAATTGAAAAACAGACCGGGCAGCGTTGATTTGTCATCACTGCTGAAAATCGAACACCAGTCCGGTCTTGCGATCAATCGCATTTTCATATACGGTGGCAGCGGCGGCGACGTCTTGCAATCCCAGTCCGGTCGAGTCGAAGATCGTGACGCGTCCGTTCAGCTGAGGCGCTGCTTTTTTGCCAGCGACGATCTCTCCCAGCTCTCCATATATGTTATTTGCGGCCATGAGACCGGAGCGAATCGCGTGATGGAGTTCACCGATGGCGGCTGCCTGCTCACATCGGTCCGCGATGACATAACTTCCTGCGAGAAGGGCGGGATCCAGCTCATTCTTTTCTTCGCTATCGGATCCGACAGCGGCAATAAATGTTCCCGGCTGAATATGTTCCTTCCGAAGGAATGGATTTTTGGCCGGGGTAGCGGTAATACAAATATCGCTTTCGGCCAATGAGGTTTTCCAGTCGGTCACCGGTATGAAAGACCCCGGATATGTCGCGGCGAGGGTGGTCGCGAGG
>DASPNN010000079.1:0-3602 GCA_035626495.1 Chryseosolibacter sp. | reverse complement strand
GCTTACTTTCGTTTGTATGGGATACAGGTTCGTGGACATTTAGACAAGGCCGTAAAAAAATGAAATAAAAGTGACGCAAATTAAAACATAAACAATGGTCAGTGGCGTGCCAACCCGCATAAAATCTTTGAACATGTATCCACCGGGACCATAGATCATGAGGTTCGTCTGATAACCGATAGGCGTCATAAAATCCCCCGAAGCAGCGAACGCGATGGCAACAAAGAATGGCGTGTGACTCAGCTGCATTTGTTCGGCGATCGACATGGCTATGGGAAAAACAATTGAAACCGCTGCCGCATTCGTGATGAGGCATGTGAGAAAAACGGTGACCATGAACAAGGCGGACAATACAGCCACAGGCCCGAGCGACTTCACCGAGCCGATGATGAGCTGTGCAATGAGATCGGCCGTGCCGGATTTTTCGAGTCCGATGCCGATCGCGAGCGAACACACGAGGATCAACAGTAAACTCAAGTCAAGTTCCTTGCGTATTTCTGACAAGGTGAGAATACCAAAGAATACGAGCGAACAAAGGATCACCAGGCATGCGGTGAACAGGGGAATCAGTTCGATGACACCAGCAATCAACAGCAACATACAGCCGATACCCAGGTACTTCTTCCACCCATGGTCTTCCTGCTTGATACGTTTGGGTACCGACAGAAAAAACAGATCGTTACTGATCCCATTGGTCTTCTGGTCGCCCGATAACAGCAGAAGGAAATCACCACCGGCGAGGTGCGTCTCGCCCACTTTGCCGGCGACGCGTTTTCCATCGCGGTGAATGGCGATAATCGAGGCGTTGAAACGCTGACGGAAATTTGAATCTTTAATGCGTTTACCGATCAGCTCGGAGTTGGCGGGAATAACGGCATCCACAAAATGAAACTGGTCCTCGATATCGTGGACCTCCGCCTTCGGCAGGGACAAGCCGTTGTCTTCCCGGATCAGGTGATAAATGGATTGCGTGTTGCCGGAAAAAAATAAGGCGTCATCCGGCTCCAGGACCTCTTCCGGCGCCACTGGTGAGATCGCCTTCTGCCCGCGAATAATCTCCACCAGAAATACATCCTGCAGGTTGCGAAGGCCAGCCTCCTTTACCGTCTTCCCGACCAGTTTTGAGTCCCGCGCGATCTCTGTCTCTACAATATATTCTTTCAGATTTTCACGCAGCTCGTCGATCTTGTTCTCGTTGGCGGGCAGCAGGTTGTAGCCTATGAAATAAAGATAGACCCAGCCAACGATGGTCACGATCACGCCCAGGTAAAAAAACTCCTCAAACCCGAGTACCGGAAGGTTGTAGGATCCAATGAGTCCGTTCAGCACCAGGTTGGTCGATGTTCCAATGACCGTGATCATGCCGCCGAGAATTGTCGCAAACGAAAGCGGGATCAGGAATTTTGAAGCGGGATTACCTGTCTTTTTCGCCCAGTCCTTGACATAGGGGATCATAAAGGCGACGATCGGCGTATTGTTGAGAAACGCCGAAATTGAGGACACGGTCAGCATCAGCCGCAGGAGAAACTGCTTCGGCTTCAGGCGCGGGTTGAAAAGCTTTGCAAAAATTTCCGATCCGAAGATCAGGCGGATACCGGCCGTGACGAGCACCAGCAAGAACACAATGATGATCTGCTTATTGGACAATCCATTCAGTGTTTGCTCCGGCGTAATGATGCCCCCCAATAAAAGGGCCACCGTAGCGATGAAAAATGTAAGCGAAGGATTGAAGATCTCCCGGTACAGGGCAACCACCAGAAATACGACGATCACTAAACAATAAACCTGGGCAAAACTTAAGTCCACAAAGTCGGTAGATAATAGAGAACAAAGGTAGAATAAAAAATTCGAGAGTGAAAATCCGATCGAAATCTCCGCGTGTTGCCCCCGCTAAAACGATTGCATCACCCCTTCTCCGGGTTTGCTCCATAAAATTTTCCGATTGATCGACCGGGGCTGGTCCGTGAATCGTCAGAGCCACTGACGGCTCAGGTCCCAAACACTCTTCAGCATGGTGAGAAATTTTTCCATTTCATGGAGGGGTATCATGTTGGGTCCATCGCTGAGCGCCTTTTCCGGAGCGGGATGCGTTTCGATGAAAAATCCGTCGACACCCGCAGCCGCGGCCGCGCGTGCCAGAAACGGCGCAAACTCCCGCTGGCCCCCCGAAGAACCACCTTTGCCTCCCGGTTGCTGGACGGAGTGGGTGACGTCGAAAACCACCGGCGAGAATGTCCGCATGATTGGAAGGGCTCGCATGTCTACCACCAGCGTGTGGTAACCAAAGCTAGCCCCCCGTTCCGTGAGAATGACATTCGCATTGCCCTCGCCGCGCACCTTATCGACAGCGTATTTCATATCCTCGGGTGCCATGAACTGGCCCTTTTTGATCTTGACCGCTTTGCCGGTCCGCGCTGCGGCCTTCAAAAGATCGGTCTGGCGGCAAAGAAATGCCGGGATCTGCAAAACATCAGCCACACTGGCAACCTCGGCACACTGCTGTGATTCATGCACGTCGGTCACCACCGGAACCTGAAGATCCTTTTTAACACGCTCCAGGATCTGCAGCCCGCCTTCCATGGAAGGACCGCGATACGAACCGGAAGAAGTGCGGTTCGCCTTATCGAACGAGGATTTAAAAATATATTGTATACCGAGCTTCTGACAGATCGCCTTTACCTGCGTGCCGGTCTCCATGCAGATATCATAACTTTCGGCCGCACAAGGGCCTCCGAATAATACAAGCCTGTCACCGCCAATGATAATGTCTTCTGTTAACTGTACTTTGTCTTTGAATTTTTCCACGGACTTGAACTTGGTTTTAAGATTTTGTACAACACTGTTTTTTTTGAGGACGGTCACCCGGTTCCTGTTCATTCACTTTTGCCATCGATGATCTTCTCGAGCAGTCCCTTCGACGCAAGGACCAGGTCGGCCACTTCACGCAGGACACCGTTGCCACCCTTTGCTGTCGTGACCATATGCGCCAGCTCTTTGATATAGTCAAACGTGTCCGATGGGCAAACACTGAACCCGGCGAGCCGGAAGATTGGAAGGTCATTGATATCGTCACCGATAAAAGCGACTTCCTTGTGTTTGAGTTTGTAATGCCTGACGAGCTTTTCAAACGCGGCAGCTTTGTCGATGATGCCCTGGTGACAAAAATCAACTTTCAGCTCGGCACAACGACGGGCGACAGCGGGCGACTCCCTGCCCGAAATCGCCCCGGTAATGATCCCGGCTTTTTTCAGGTGACCGATAATGAGCCCGTCTTTGACGTTGAAGGTTTTGATCTCACGTCCCGCGTCGTCGTAAATTATCCGGCCATCGGTGAGCACACCGTCGACGTCAAAAAATATTGCTTTAATAAGCGCCGCTTTCCTGGTTTGTTCTTTTGAGTATCTGGGCAAGGGACAATCTGTAATGTTTAACAAATATTTATTCCGAAACAGGGCGAAAATTAGGAAAAGCTTTTTACTTTATTACCGAAACTTTACCACTCCATGAATGTTTCCAAATTTCTGATCTCTGGACTGATCACCGCGGCCCTCGTGTTCTTTCTGAACAACGGGTGGATGATCGGTGGAATCCCGCTCCCTGCG
>DASPNN010000078.1:0-3943 GCA_035626495.1 Chryseosolibacter sp. | reverse complement strand
GCCTTCGGAATCATCATGGGATTCATTCTCAATGCCTATAATTTTTAATTCTCCTTTGTCTGTGACAGTATAAACAATTGCATATTGATAATCCGTATCTGGCTGTGCAAATGTTGCCCGACATACGAGTTTGTCATTTTCTAAACGTGAGACTTCATTTTTCCACATGTGACATATCTTCAGGAAGTCTGATGGCAAACTGTCTCTGTAGTTTTCTTTTAGTAAATGTAATTTAAAGCTGCCAGTCGAAGTTGTAACGTAACCATCCGGTGAACTGCATCTTCCGCTGGTGACCCGGCTGCGATAGTTTTGAGAAAAATTAAAGCTATGGCAGACCAGGTTAAACAACAGCTAATGTTTTCGCTTATCGAAGTTTGGAAGAAGGGCGGACAATCACAACAGGAATTTTGCAAAGAGAAGGATCTTGATTACAACCAGTTTCAATATTGGCTGAGGCGCTATAAGCAGGCTAATGGTTTAATCTCTGAGTCCAAGCCTTCATTCTCGCGCATCAAAGTTTCCTCCGACTCGTCCAAAGCATCGTCAATGGAGCTAGTGTACCCTGATGGCAGACGGATAATTTTTCATCAACCCGTTGATCCTTCCTTTCTGCGAAGCCTACTTGGGTAATGCTTTCACTGGCTCCATCGGTCCGTTATTTTCTTTATCGGCACCAGGCCGATATGCGCAAGGGGTTTGACTCGCTCAGCGGCCTGGTCCGGGATGGTCTTGGTAAAGATCCGCTCAGTGGCGATGTTTTCATTTTCTTCAACAGACGAAGAACACACGTGAAGCTCTTGCTCTGGGAACGCGACGGATACTCAATTTATCACAAGCGGCTCGAGCAAGGATCGTATGAGATTCCGGTTAATGACAAAGCAGAGTTAACCAACGATCAGCTGATGCTCATACTTCAGGGTGTGTCACTGAAAAGTGTTCGTATGCGTAAGCGTTTCGATTTGTCGAAAAATATTTTTCAAACATCGCAATGATATGTTGAATAAATTAACAGCTGCTGTATCTTTGTGTCGTGACGGAAACGATCGACTACAAAGCTAAATATGAATCTCTTTTCATTGAGCATCTCAGTCTTCGTCATAGATTAGATCAATTAGAACGTTTGGTGTTTGGTTCAAAACATGAACGCTTCATTCCTACCACTTCATCCGAACAACTTTCACTTGGACTTCCTTCCGGGGAAATAACACCCACTGAGGTAGTCTCACTTCAGAAGATCGAGTACACACGGCAGCAAAAGAAACAATCAACCGAAAAGATCAATACAGGAAGAATGAAACTTCCGGCTGACCTTCCACGCGAGCAAGTTATTCTTGAGCCAAATGCGAATGTTGCTGGGCTTAAGAAGATAGGAGAAGAGATCACAGAAGAGCTTGAGCGCATCCCCGGTAAGTTGTTCGTTCGCCAGTATGTTCGTCCAAAATATGCAAAGCCGGAAGGTGAAGGTGTGGTTATTGCTGAGTTACCTGCCCGTCCTATTGATAAGGGCATTCCTGGTCCTGGGTTATTGGCCCAGATCGTTATCGACAAATACACAGACCACCTTCCTGTACATCGTCAGCTACAACGCTTCGAGCGCGAAGGGATCAAACTGGCTAGTTCCACACTTGGGGACTGGATCAGCGGTACCTGCGCATTACTTGAGCCGCTGTATGAGGTATTGAAGAAGGAAGTTTTGTCGTCAGACTATCTTCAAGCCGATGAGACACCGATCAAGGTCTTGGATAAGGGCAAGAAAGGCACAACACATCGTGGATATCATTGGGTTTATCACGCACCGTTGAAAGGTGTGGTATTGTTTGATTATCGGGAAGGTCGAGGGCGTGAGGGGCCACAAGAATGTTTAAAAGATTTTCAAGGATGGCTTCAGACAGATGGCTACGCAGTGTATGAGCAGTTCAATACCAGAGTGGTAACGCTACTGCATTGCATGGCACATGCCAGAAGAAAATTCGACGAAGCAAAAGATAGCGATGCACAGCGTGCCGCTTATGCATTGGCAGAAATACAAAAGCTCTACGCCATTGAGCGAGAGATCCGCGATCAGTCACACGCGGAACGTCTTTCGGCAAGGCAATCCAGATCGCTGCCCATCCTTGATCAGCTTAAGTCATGGATGCTTGAGACCTACAAGGCTGTGGTTCCTAAAAGTCCGATAGGACAGGCACTGCATTACAGTCTTGAACGCTGGGACAAGCTTAGCCTGTACACCTCGGACGGAAAACTGGAAATCGATAATAACCTTGTTGAAAATACGATTCGCCCGGTCGCGGTGGGTAGAAAGAATTATCTTTTTGCCGGATCTCACAATGGTGCTCAACGGGCCGCTATGCTATATTCATTCCTTGGAACCTGCAAGCTCAATGAGGTCAATCCTTTTGAATGGTTGCGCTCAACATTGGATAAAATACCGAACTATACTGTCAACCGAATTGCTGACCTGTTGCCACGCAAGGTGTAGTTCATCGGATGCTTACGTCGTAACGGCCTATGCAATGAACTAAACCTCTGCCTGTTTCTGACTCTTGAATTAAACAGGATTTCGTCAAGGGTTCGGCTTGCTTGAATTTCGTCCTTGAGAATTTCTATGAGCTTATTCATCTCAGCCTTGTCAGCTTGCTCAGATTTCCAAGAGAGCATAAAGTCAAAATGTTGCCCGTGACGGAATAGCCTTCCCGGGAGGGGATGATTGTCTCGCTTAGCTAACAAGATGCCATAGCGAAGGAACGGATGAACATATTTGTGCGTCTGGGCTTTCTGACTGTATGTTATAGCATCATGCGTTGTAACACTTCCTAATTTGGTTTCAATTACTATTCTCGGTCGCCATGATTTTTCATCAAGTTGCTCATTGATTAGAATGTCTGTCTCATAGCCAGCGGATTTAGTTCCACTAGGCTTGTTGTCATTTCCGTAGGTTAAAACTTCATTGGTATAGGACAGCCGGTGTCCGGCAACAACTAAATGGGGAGTTGTCTGACTGTCTCAACTTTTTCTCAATGTCACCAATAATTGATTTTACCCAGTCCTTTTCCGTCATGTCGCTATTTTGTTGTGGGGGCATTTTTCAACCTCTCACGTATTTTTGAAATTTTTGCTGGCGCCAGGTACACATATTCTACAACCGCAATGAAGAAATCATCAAGCACGTCCATGTCATATTTGTTAAGGTCGAATTTATATGCATGGGCCCCAGTATTTCCAATGTCGCGAATAATGTCAGCCATATCAGAAAGTTTTTCAGGAATTACTTTTTTGGTTCCCAAGTCTTTAATCTTTGCTTTTAAATTGTCTCCTGTGGCATTCTTGTCATTACAGAGTTGTTCTAACGCTCGTCTTATGAGAAGGGAAAATGCTAATGGCGACACCTTTTTTACTCTTTTTGCTTCTTCGTAGCTTTCTTGCACGGCTTTAGGGACACCTTCATCAAGGTATTTATTTGTCGGCCAGATTTGAAAAGCATTTTTTACGTTTTCCGGAAACTCATCAATGTCAGAGCTGATAAAAACAGATGCTTGCTCACATGTTTTACACTTTGTTATAAAGAAATAGGATTCGACAGGAAAGCGGTCTACTTCATGACCACGCGATTCAACCAACTCTAGCAGTTCATCAACTTTGGTAAAAGACTGTAGTTCATTTACGGTCTCATTTCCGCAATGGGGACATTTGAATACCTGACTTTCTCCGGGATTTGTCATAACCAAAAAACACTTGAAACCAGAACTTCAATTTAACACGTGTAGTGACTTGCCTTTTCGAAAGCTTGCTTCCCGTTTCTTGTGCTAATTTGCCTTTAATCTTAAAAAAATTGAATGAATCAATATTGCAGCCACAACAAATATAGAGGTCCAGAGAATGAAATAATAAAAATTGTTGGATAGCATAGAATGCACCTTTATGTCACCTTGCAAGTCCGCCAGAT
>DASPNN010000077.1:0-3067 GCA_035626495.1 Chryseosolibacter sp. | reverse complement strand
AAGGCTCCCAAGCTCATTACCCGCGATATGTTAAGAACCATGCGGCCAGGAACAGTGCTGGTTGACGTAGCCGTGGACCAGGGTGGCTGTATCGAGACGTGCAAACCCACAACACACGAAAATCCCACCTATATCATTGATGACGTAGTGCATTACTGCGTGGCCAATATGCCGGGAGCAGTGCCGTACACGTCGACGCTCGCGCTGACGAACGCTACCCTTCCGTATGCGATCCGTCTGGCGAATGAAGGCTGGAAAAAGGCTTGTACCGAGAGTCATGAGCTCCGAAACGGGCTGAATGTGATTCAGGGCCAAGTCGTATACAAGGCCGTCGCGGATGCGTTTAGCCTGCCCTACACGGATGTGAAAAAGTGCCTTTGACTTTCAGTCCAGAAACGACTTCTCAATCGCGAGCGCTACTCAAATGCGGGAAATGCGGCCAGTACCGATACGGTTCCCGCAGTGTGGTCATAGGAACAGCAATAGTGCTTTAATCCATTGGTGACGGTGAGGTATCTCGCTTTGATCGTCTTATTGTAAACCGAAGCCTGGCGCAAAGTAGTTTCATTGATCGACTGGTCCGGCGATTTGCATTCTACCAGCATCCACGGCTCTCCTTGACGGTCGAATACGACGATATCCGACCGTTTGCCAAGCATGTTGTATTTCAGACCTCCCTCGAGCTTCAACAGCGCACGCGGGTATCCGAGGTCGGAGATCATGTAATGAACAAAATGCTGCCTGACCCATTCTTCCGGGGTCAGTACGAGGAATTTTTTTCGTATGACATCAAAAATCCATACTTTGCCATCTGCTTTCCTGAGTGTATACTCAAAATCCGGGAGATTCAGTTTGTGCATAAATGGCTTGAATACGCAAGCTATGAAATTCTACAACCAGACTGAGCGATGAGACGGTGAAATTGGACAGGTAGCATCGGGAGACGGTCAAAGAATCTTTGGTTATGAAAACGAAACAGGAAATAGTCGAGAACTGGTTGCCCCGCTACACCGGGCAACCTTTGAACATGTTTGGCGAGTATATATTGCTGACCAACTTCGACAATTATGTGAAGGCGTTTGCCGAATGGCATAACGTTCCCGTCAATGGCCTGGATCGTCCCATGCGGAGTGCGACAGCAGAAGGCATCACGATCATCAACTTCGGAATGGGAAGCCCAAACGCGGCCACCATCATGGACTGCCTGAGTGCCATCTCGCCGAAGGGCGCCCTCTTTCTGGGAAAATGCGGGGGCCTGAAAAAAAATCTTATTGGTGACCTGATTCTGCCCATTGCTGCGATCCGGGGCGAAGGGACTTCTAATGACTATTTTCCGCCCGAGGTTCCTGCACTGCCAGCCTTCGCGCTGCAAAAAGCAATTTCCACCACCATCCGCGATTACGGGCACGATTACTGGACGGGCACCGTATACACCACAAACCGCCGTGTCTGGGAATGGGATGAGGAGTTCAAAGAATATTTAAAGAAGGTCCGCGCCTACGCCATCGACATGGAGACAGCAACAATTTTTTCAACGGCGTTCCACAATAAGATCCCGGCGGGGGCGCTGCTGCTCGTTTCGGATCAGCCGATGGTGCCGGAAGGGGTGAAGACCGAGGCCAGCGATCTGACGGTGACACAAAGATTTGTCGAACGACACCTTAGGATCGGAATCGATTCCCTAAAACAACTTATCAATGACGGGGTAACCGTCAAGCATCTGCGTTACGAAAAATGACCCGCCGGTTCCCGGACCGGATAAACTTTCCGGATTTGAGCGGAACGCACCTTGAGCAGCAGCAACATGCCGACAACAAAATAAATGGCCAGAGACAGTGCGCTGTACCGCATGTTGCCCGTGATTTGATCGATCAGCGCATAAGAGAATGTTCCAAAAACAATCGACAGGTTATAAGTCACATCGTAAAAGCTGAAATACGAAGTATGGTCGATCGTGCTTTCGGGAATTAGCTTTGAATAGGTCGCCCTCGATAATGCCTGAATGCCCCCCATTACCACTCCGACGATCGCAGCGAGGATGTAAAATTGAATGGCTGCGGTTATAAAATAAGACGCGACACAGATCCCTACCCATATTACGATCATTGTCAGAAGAGAGAAGCGGTTTCCTTTTATGCGTGAAAGTTTTGCAAACAACCATGCTCCTACCGAACCCACAAGCTGGATCAGAAGCACAGTCATGATCAGCTGTTTGCTTTCAAGCTTCAAGACATCGGTTCCGAATAATGCCGCCAGGTACATCACCGTCTGCACCCCCATGTTATAAAAGAAAAAAGCAAAAAGGAATTTTTTCAAGTCTGGCTGCGTGGGTAGAGTATTCCAAACCTTGCGAATCTCCTCATACCCCATGGTCCATATGTTACCCGACGGTTTTTGATTATACGGGTTGTGCGGCAGCCGCAAAAAAGGAATAAATGAAAACCCGATCCACCAGGCGCCAACAAGGACAAATGATACACGCGCGGCGTGTGCGTCATTTTCGAGCCCGAAGGTACCGGGGATTTGGGTCAGCACCACGCATAACACCATGAGAATGACGCTGCCATAGTAGCCCATGGCATAACCCTTCGCGCTTGTTTCGTCGAAACGGTCCTCCGTGACAATTTCCGGAAGGAATGCGTCGTAAAACACCAGGCTTCCTGAGTAACCGATGCTTGCCAGTATGGAGCAGAATATGGCCCACTCCAGCATGGATACGCCGTCGAAAAAGTACAATCCCATGCAGGCCAGACCTCCGGTCCAGACAAACATTTTCATGAATGTTTTCTTGTTACCTGTGTAGTCCGCCACCCCCGATAACAAAGGCAGAATCGCAGCGACAATGAGGAAAGAAAACGAAAGCGCATACGAGTACAGCGAAGTGTTGCGTATCGTGTAGCCAAAAAACGACACATAGTCAGAACCACCGGTCGTCGCTACGCTTTTGTAATATGTCGGGAAAATCGCCGACGTAATGACCAGTGAATACACAGAATTCGCCCAATCGAACATATACCAGGCCCTGACTGTTTTCGGGTTGTTGAGATGTGCCGCAGCACTCGGGTTG
>DASPNN010000076.1:0-6556 GCA_035626495.1 Chryseosolibacter sp. | reverse complement strand
TGCATGCCCAGTATCGTATTTCCCGCAAGCGGTGGATAAACACTGATTTCAATGTTGTTGCTCGTAACGGTTCCGCAGGTGCCCGTTGTCCTGCGCCGGTACCAGGTGGTTGCAGTTAGTTGTCCCGGTTGAAATTGCTGGGTCGTTGCGCCTGGAATGTCGTTGAACACCAAACCGTCGTTGCTGGTCTGCCACTGGAAACTGTAGGAATTACAGTCCAGTCCGCCTTGAGTGGTAATGAGAACCTGAGGAGCTGTGTTGTGACATATTGATTGCGAACTGCCGACAGCAGACACCATATGAATGCCAGCTATTCGGTTTCTTCCGCACCCACTGAAAGCGGTAAAAGTGCCTGCGAGATAAAGCCTGTCTTCGGCGGGCGTGAGAAGCATCGATTCAATCCTTGAATTCGCTCCTCCACACGGATTGAAGGACTGGTCGAGGCTGGCGTCATCGTTAAGGCGGAGTAAACGCTGTCGCGCGATGCCTCCATACGTGTTAAAGTCGCCGGCTAACAGGATTTTTGCGTTTTGTTGAAGCAAGATTGCTTTAACAGAATGCGAATTTGGAACCGTGAACCCGGAAACGAAACCGTTATCAACACTGCCGTCACTGTTAAGGCGTACAATTCCCGGACTCGTGGTGCCGTTGAATGTATTCAGATCCCCGCCCACCAGGACCTTGCCGTCTGTCTGCAACGCAATGCTGTAAATCCGGTCGCTTGGTCCCGAGCCGGTATTGAAACTCATATCACGGGTTCCGTCCGGGTTCAGGCGAACCAGATGATTTACCGAGCTGCCGTTGTAGTTTGTAAAATGCCCGCCGACAAGAATTTTTCCATTCGCGTCAAGCGCGAGCGTATAAACGATGTCGTTGGTATTCCCCTTGGTAAAAGCCGGATCAACAGTACCGTCTTCGTTTAGCCGGGCCACCCCGTATCCCGCGGAGCCAATTCGGAAATATCCCCCGATCAGGATCTTTCCGTTGGGTTGAAGAATAATATCATTGATTCGTTGGCCGGGCGCCCAGGTCAATGGGTGAATAAATGTATTGTCCAGACTGCCATCGCTGTTGAGCCGGGTTATGTAGTGGGTATACGGTCCGAGATAAGTCGGAGATTCGCTGTCGGGCTCAGCGAAATTGCTGAAATATCCACCAACAAGGATTTTCCCGCTGTTCTGAACGGCGATCGCCAGCACGGGCGAAGGTCGCTGTGCTTCATCCATAGCACCCCTTCCGGGGTTGAAGCCCGGGTCAATGCTCCCGTCGGAATGGATGCGGGTGATTCCCGATCGGACCTGGCCGTTGTACATGGTCATATAACCTCCAATCAACAACTTGCCGTCGTTCTGCCTTGCGATCCTCACGAGTGTTCCATTGGAGCCGGTGGGCGGATTAAAACTTATATCCAGATTTCCGTCGGGAAGCAATCGCGCAATTCGTTCACGGTGTACGAGGTTGAAGGCTGTAAATTCTCCGCCAGCGATCAGTTTTTGGTCGTCCTGCAGCAGGAGGGCATGTATCGTAGAGTTGGCGCCAACCACACCATAAGGTCCAAATCCAATATCCAGCGAGCCGTTGGGATGAACACGGGTAATCTGCCAGTATTTGGTATGCGCGTTGTATCCTCCCGGGACTTTGTAAAAATACACGTTCGGCCCATGGCCCATGGAGCCACCTGCGATAATTTTTCCGTCCGATTGCTGTAATACTGCGCGCACTTCACCAACCTCCACCCCCGGAACGAACGAATTATCATTGGAGCCATTGGCATTAAGTCGAACCAGGCCCGAGCGCGGGGTAGGATCTCCATGATGGGGAAAGTTGTGGTTTACTCCCCCGCCCACAATGATTTTCTGATCGGCCTGCACAAGGATGGCATAAACCACTCCATCCGGCCCATAATATAAATTCGGTACGAAGTCATTATCGTTTGCGCCGGTAGAGTCCACTCTCGCCATGCGATGCCGGGCCACTCCGTTATAAGTCGTGAACCGTCCCCCCACTAAAATCTTCCCATCGTCCTGGATTGCCAGTGTTTCCACCTGGTGGCTCGCGCCTGTTCCGGGATTGAAACCCGAATACAGTGTCCCGTCAGGATTCAGAATGGCGATGTGTGCTCTCGCGCTGCCGCCAACCGCAGTGAAGTTGCCCGCGATGACAATTTTTCCGCTCGGCATAACGGCAATCGCGCTTACATCCTCTCCATTCACATTGGCGTTGAAGGAATGGTCCAGCGAACCATTCGGGTTTACCCGCGCAAGCCGAAGACGCAGCGTGCCGTTGTAAAAGCTGAAGGTTCCGCCAATCAGGATCTTGCCGTCCGGCTGCAATGCGATTGCACTGACATAACCGGCAGCTACCCCGGTGCCGGGCAGAAAACTATTGTCACGGGTCCCGTCCACGTTCAGCCTTACAAGTCCAGGCGGAATGGCGGCGCCGTTATATGTCGCAAATCCACCTCCGGCGAGAATCTTGCCGTCAGGTTGCTTCGCCAGCGCGAAAAAATAAGGCGAGCTTCCGCCAAAACCTTCCCCGTGAGAAAAGCCGACGTCACCGGGATTAAAGCTCACATCAATTGTATTGAACTGTGCGACTGTACGCGGGCTCGCGAAAAGCATGAATGCAGCCAGCAGCAGAAAACTTTTTCTCATAAAAATTATTTTGTTGACCCAAGATGTTTCGGACATGGATGTCCGCCAATACCTCACTGGGTGAAAGTTTCAAAAAGAAATGACTGAAACTGTCCGGCATTTAGGTGGCCGGTCTTCCTGGCGCTCATCGGAGCTCATTTCAAACCCTGCTGTAATGCCTTGAGAACTGCTTCACTGCGCGAAGCGACGTGAAGTTTTTTGTAGATTTTCTTTACGTGGGTCCGAACAGTTTCATAGCTGATAAAAAACCGCTCGGCAATGCTGTGAAAATTTTCGCCCGCCACCATAAGATTTAAAACCTCTTTTTCGCGCTCGCTAAGGCTGAAATCAAAGGGCTCGGGAGGTGTAAGAATGACATTCTTGTTTGAAAAAAAAGTGAGCACCTGCCTGGCAATTATCGAAGACATGGGCGCTCCGCCGTTAAACACTTCCTGGATGGCCTGCAACTGCCTGTAAGGAGGATCATTCTTCAAGATGTATCCGGAAGCGCCCGCACAAAGCGCGTGAAAAATTTTGTCGCTGTCCCTGAACACGGTTTGGATCAGGATGCGGATCTCAGGGAATTTCTGGTGAATCAGTCGCGTTGCGCTGATCCCGTCCAATCCGGGCAGCTCGATGTCCATCATGACTACGTCTGGTTCCGCGCGGGTTACATCCCGTTCCAGCGAATTGGCATCTGCAAAAACGCCCGTGCAGCGAAAACCGGGTGTTCCGTTTAATATGGTTTCGAGCGCATCCCGGATTAGCTTGTTGTCTTCGAATATCGCCACGCGGATTTCCATCTGAGAGTCAATTTGAGTCAAGGCCGGTTGGCGGGCAATACTCCAATGGGGTATTTTCCCGCTTCAGCGGACGCGGTAAATGATTTTCCATTCAGTGCCTTCCCCCGGCTTGGAACGCAGCCTCAGCTCGGCGCCGATCTCCTGCATCCGCTGCTGCATATTGGTCAGCCCATTGCCCTGCCGGTAGTTTTCCGGGTCAAAGCCCTTCCCGTCATCCCGGACGATGCACTCCACAACCCGGCCTGTCAGCACGGCCCTCAGCTCCAGCAGGGTTGCCCGGCTGTACTTGGCCGAGTTGTTGATTGCTTCCTTGCAGACCAGGTAGATATTGCGGCGCGCCCGCATGGGAAGTCTGAGGGATTGCGTTTCCGGGGCCAGCTCCGAATGCAACTGCATCCCGTTGGCGCGGGTCAGGTCGATAGCATATTCCTCCAGTTTGCACAGCAGCTTGCCAAATGAATCGTGTGCGGGATTGACCAGCCACACGATGTCGCTCAGCCTGCTTACCATCTCGTTGGCCGACTGCCTGATCACCTCGAGCGAGTGGTCAGCCTTACTGACCTGGTTTTCCTTAACCTGCTGTTGCACCAGGTGACTGTACATCAAAATCCCGCTCAGCGTGGCTCCCACTTCATCGTGCAGGTCGCGGGAGATCTTGGTGCGCACAGCAATAACTCTTTTTAGCTGCGTCACGCGGAACAGGTAAATCCCGTACAGCAGGCCCAAAGCGCAAAAAACCACTGATCCCAGGAACCAGCCGGTCTTCCACCAGGGATTCCGAATGGTAAAGTGGATTTCAGCCGGGGCTTCGCTCCAGATCCCGTCGGGGCCCGTGGCGCGGACCCTGAAATGATATTTGCCGGGCGAGAGCCTGGCATAGCTCACGGAATTCTGCGCCGCCGGCACCCAGTCTTCATCAATTCCCTCGAGCTTGTAGGCAAAGCGATTGGCAGCCGGGTTGCGAAAATCCATGGCGGCGAAGGAGATCGTGATATAGTTTTGGTTGTGAGCCAGGTTCAACCAGTCCGACACCGGGATATCCTTATCTAGCACCCTGAGTTCGGCAATCTGCACTACCGGTTTTCGTTCGCTGACCAACACACTGTCCGGATGGAAATAATCAATGCCGTCCATGCCGCCCATCAGTATATACCCTTTGTCCAGCTTGCAGGCGGAGAACCGGTTGAACTCGGAATTTGTCAACCCGTCTGAACGGTAAAAGTTCCTGAATCGCCCGGTGGCGGGATCAAAGCACGACAGCCCGTTTCCGGTGCCGATCCACAGCCTGCCCCGGTCATCTTCCACCAAGCTGTATACGGCATCATTCGCCAGGCCCTCGTGAGTCGTGTAATAGCGGAAGTTGTTATGCCTGCGGTCAAAATAGTTTAGGCCGCCACCGTTGGTACCGATCCATAAGTTCCCGGATTGATCCAGGAGGAGACTGGTTAGCGAATTGGAGTTGATGGTGGGCTTCGGGGAATTGGCCAGGAACGTGGTGACCTTGGACGTTTTCTTATCGATCCGCATCAGCCCCTGACCTTTTGTTGCCAGCCAGTACTCCTCGCCATTCCAGTCGAAGGCATCTATATGTGCAATTCTGGCGGAGGGGAACTTTCGCTTAAAGCAGGTTTCGATAATGCTCGGCAAAGCACTTTCGTACCATTCGCTGGCAACAAAAGTTTTTACATCCTCCGCAAGCTTGTAGCGCTCGAGCCAATAATCCAGGCTGTCTAAATCGACGTCCATGCCCGGATTTCTCGACAGAAAAACAAGGTGATGATCTTTGTGATCCTCTGTGTAGAATGTTTCGCATGTACGCTTTCCCGGATCGAGCAGGCTAAATTTTTCTTTTCCAAATAAGTACCCGATCCATACTTTGCCTTGCCCCGCATGCCGAATGCCGAAAACTTGGGTCAGTGGGAGCTGGGGTTTACTGGAGGGCTCGGAAGTCATTCGATTGAAAGCAGCAAAAGGTATGAGTTTGTAAAGCCCGTTGAATGTTCCGATCCAGAGGTTTCCCGTAATATCGCGAATCATCGAGGTGACTTGAGTCTGGCCAATTGATTTCACAAGGCTTTGGTAGCTTGAAAGATTTGTCGACCTCGAAAGGGTATTGTAAATAACCAAACCGTTTCTCGTTCCAATCAAAAGATTGTTGGCTTCAACCTTAAACATCGTATAAGACGGGCCGGGCACGGGCGGCGCGAAATCGGTCAGCGTAAGTGTCACCGTAGAATCCTTCGTATAAAACAAATGCCCGTTGGTTGTCGCCGTCCAGGTCGAATTGTCGGTATCAACCAGGAAGGCATTGATGTAATCGCCCTCGCTTCTTTTTGCCGGCGGAAGTTGATGGGCATCGGTAAAGACCTTTCGGATCGGGTCGAACCTGCAGATCAGGCGCACCACGGAGTTTCCACTGGTCAAATGGCCGGCAAGGTAAATCTGGCCGTCATGCGACCTGATTGCAGCATCTTCCGACTCCATGATACCAAAACCAAAGAAATCCCGGCTTTCGTGCGGCACGCTGCTAACGGCAAAGCTGCCTACATTCAACAGTTTTATGCGGAATTCGTCAGCTTGCGGCATTAAGACGAGCAACTCGCCCTTATTGGCGGGTATCACCCGTGTGACGAGTTCGGACCGGCGAAGATTCTCGCTGTTTACCGTTGTAAAGTTGTTTTGCGAATAATTAAAACGGCATAAGCCATTGGCTGTGGCTGCCCAAATATTTCCGTCACTGTCTTCGCAAATGCTGAATATTTGATTCGCGCAAATGGTGGAAGTGTCCGATGGGTCATTCCGAAATATTTTAAACCGGTAGCCATCGTACCGGCAAAGGCCCTCGTGGGTGCCCAGCCACAAAAACCCTTTGGAATCCTGGAAGATTGAATAAATGATGTTGGAAGGGAGACCATCGGCAGTGGTGAAGCGTTCAAATTTCATCTGTCGGTTCTGCGCACACAGATGCCTGCTGCTGAAGCATACCGCGGTTAAGCAGAAAAGGATGGCTGTTCTTTTCAACGCAGGACGGATCATCCTGGCTAATTAGGTCAATAAGGTACGACTTATATGCAAACAAGCTCGACTTATTGGCGGTTAGCCTTTGGGGTCAGGACGCAA
>DASPNN010000075.1:0-4179 GCA_035626495.1 Chryseosolibacter sp. | reverse complement strand
TGGTATCGGCTGCTTCGGCGATGGGCCAACAATTGTATCAAATACCCGATAACGTTGTCACCCGGTGGTCAAGTTTTGAAAACCGGGATGCAAGGAAAGGGTCGGGTGGAAAGGAAAACATGGGTGCAAAGGGTCATGCTTTTGATGTAATCCCGGCCCACGGGAAGACCGCAATTCTCGATATCAAAGGAGCCGGAGTTATCAACCGGATCTGGCTTACCGTCAACGAGCGTTCGCCAATAATGCTGCGTGCAGTACGACTCGAAATGTACTGGGAGGCAGCCAAAGAGCCGGCCGTTTCAGCACCGTTAGGAGATTTTTTTGGTGTCGGTCTGGGTCGCAAAATTCCATTTGAGAGCGAGTTATTCTCGGATCCTGAAGGCAGGTCGTTCAATTGCTACATTCCGATGCCCTTCGAAACATCGGGACGTATCCTTATTGTGAATGATTCGGACAAGCCAGTGACATTGTTTTACGACATTGATCTGACAATGATTGAATCCCATACCAGTAAAGTATACTACTTTCATTGTTATTGGAGCCGCGAAAACAAGACGAAGCTGGGTCGTGACTACACGGTTTTACCGGATGTCAGCGGGAAAGGTCGATTCCTTGGAATGAACGTGGGCGTCATTGCAGACACAATTTATGGCAGCAGCTGGTGGGGTGAAGGTGAAGTTAAAATCTTTCTCGATGGCGATGGCGAGTTTGCAACGCTTGTGGGTACGGGAACTGAGGATTACATAGGAACTGCCTGGGGCCAGGGCGCGTATGCCCACCGTTTTCAGGGCTGCCCGATCGCAGATGAAAAGAACAAACAGTGGTGTTTTTACCGGTATCACATTCCAGATCCGGTCTATTTTTCGACTCGGTGCAAAGTAACACTACAACAAATCGGGGGTGAAGGAACAGCTTTCGTAAGACAACTGGCGCTGAAGGGCGCGTGTGTGCAACCCATCAGTGTTGCTGGTGAAAAATTTCATAAGCTTCTCGAAATGAATCCGGTGCCTGACATTCGCAAGCCTGACTTTCCCGAGGGCTGGACAAATTATTATCGCGAGGACGACGTATCGGCGACGGCTTATTTTTATCTGGACCGGCCCGTCAACGGCCTGCCTGTGATTGCGCCAGTCGAAGAACGTGTGAAAGGGCTGGCCGACAAATAGGTCGCAGACTGGTCCTCTTAAATGCGAATAGCTCCATGTGATGGAGCTATTTTTCGTGGGTATTACAGGATTCGAACCTGTGACCCCTACCCTGTCAAGGTAGTGCTCTAAACCAGCTGAGCTAAATACCCGTTGCGGCGCGCGCCGGGCGAAATTTAATTCGCCACCGAAGCACGCTGCAATTTAAAACGCGTTTTAAGATTTCCTACCATCAGTGTAAAATATCCGTCCTCAATTAATCTGTGGCCATTTTCATCCGGGAACCCAAGATGATCGACCGGATTTATCATGAACGTAAAAGTCTTGGATTCACCGGGCCTTAGTAATTCCTTTTGATAATATTTCAGGTCACGAACGGGTCTTGAAATGCTGGCAACCTCGTCGTGCAGGAACCACAACACTGCTTCTTTTCCTTCCCGGCTACCGGTATTTTTCACAGAAACGCTTGCCGTCAACGAACCGGCCGCCGACCGGATGACTGAGTCGGAAAGCTGAAGGTTTGAGTACTCAAACGTTGTGTAGCTTAAGCCGGTTCCGAACGGCATGAGTGCGACGGGGTTTTCAATCTCGTGGGCAAGGAGCACCTCGCTGACCTTGTGATTGTGTGGCATCAAACGGTTCACCGCATAAGGATAATTAAAAGACAATTTCGCACTCGGATTCACCTTTCCGCTCACAATTTCGGCGATGGCACGTCCGCCCTCAAATCCCGGCAGGCCTGCGAACAGGACCGCCTTGGCATCCTTGAACAGCGGAGTGATTACGCGGGGGCGGCCACTGATGAGCACAAGAACCACAGGCTTACCGGTGGCGAGCGCAGACTTGACAAGGGCAGTCTGCTCTTCGGGGAGATTGATATCATGAATGCTGCCGAACCCTTCGGAATATGGCATCTCACCAACGGCCACGATGATGGCCTCGGCAGATGACGCTTTCGTTTTCACCTCTTCTGGCGTCTGAGCGATCGCTACATTTTGTGGCGAAAACTCCTTCTGGAGGGCCGTGAAAAGTGTAAGCATGTCTTTAGGAAAAATCTCTTCCTCCGCGGGAATCCAGCGCAATGTCCAGCCACCGGCAAGCGGACGCTTCAGGTTTGCAACTGGTCCAGTAACAAGAATTCGTTTTGAGGTCGAGAGGGGCAGAATGTTGTCATTTTTCATCAGGACGACAGATTCACGAGCGGCATCCAGTGCCTTCGCGCGATGGTCCGGAGAGCCGACCTTCAGAAAATTGTCGGTGCGTGGGAAGGGGTTTTCGAATAAACCCAGCTGCATCTTCATGCGCAAGACCCGCGCGACGGACAGGTCGATTCGTTCTGTCGTGATCCGGCCCTCTTTCACAAGACTGACCATGTGGTCGCAGAATGAGGTTGAGTACGGAGTCATGGCGACATCAACGCCAGCATGGATCGCCTTCAAGGTGGCCTCCTTTTCGTTCTCGGCGACCCGGTGGTTCCGATAGAGCCGGATTATGTCTTCCCAATCCGTGACAACGACACCTTTAAAATTCAGCTCATCGCGCAGCAAGGTCGTCAATATTTTATGAGATCCGTGGACAGGCTCGCCATTGATTTCACCGCTGTTGACCATAACGGACTGGATACCCGCATCGATGGCCGCCTTGAATGAAGGAACGTGGAATTCGTACAATGCCTGTGTTGAAATGTCCGCGGGGCCACGGTCCCAGCCGTACTTTGGATCAGAGTATGCAAGGAAATGTTTTGCGGTAGCCGCGATGCGGTAAGGTGCGTAGGCTTTTTCGTCCTGTACGGTCTTGACGAAGATGCTGCCCATGGTGGCCGACACATAGGGGGATTCACCAAGTGTTTCATAAAATCTTCCCCAAAGCGGTGTTCTGGCAACATCGAGCACAGGGGCAAAAGGCCACTGGTGGCCAAGGTGCGCAGTTTCAATTGCCGTGATGCGCGCCATCTCCGCGGGGAAAACGTTATTGTAGGTTGCAGCGGTGTTTATGGCATGCGGAAATATGGTAGCCCCTTCAAGATAATTGGGACCGTGCATGTGATCGATGCCATAAATTACGGGAATCTTAAGACGCGACGTCCGCATATTGTACTCCTGCAGATCTTTGTAAAATTTAAACCACGTTTGTGACGACACGGCGATGCCATTCAGAAAAGAGCCCACGTGGTATTTTCTAAGAATGCGTCCAAGCTTGGCAGTATCGACGGTAGTTTCAATCTTGAGATCCGCTCCCGCACCCCAGGCCGCGCTGGTCACGATCTCAGAGTTGTTGATCTGAGTCATCTGACCAATTTTTTCTTCGAGTGTCATTTTGCTGATCAGATCGTCGATTTTCTTTTCGATAGCGGCATCGCCGCTGCGTTCGAGCTTTCGGCGCTCGGCCGCAGACGCCGGATCAGATTTCTCGCTGCCGATCCATTCTCTGAAACCCGCCAGGGCCAGCACAGCGACGACAAATAAGAGTAAGGTAAACTTGTTAATTCTCATAGGTTTGGGTAGTTGGGGATACTAAAAAAAGCTGCGCACGGCAGAGGTTCAAACACATGCCTCCTGATTTAGAATAAATGATTCCGCAATCGATTTCTGCTTGTTAAATTGCTACGCGATGTATTTGTAAAATTTTTTTTTGATAACCGTGCCCAACCCTGCCAAAAGCAATAGCGCGCCGCGAACACCGTTGAATATCTGTAACTTTCAAACCGATGAGAACGGCCACATACTGGATTAATCACCTTCGTCTGACGCGGCATCCCGAAGGAGGGTATTACCGCGAAACTTACCGCTCTACCGAATCGGTAGAACCCGCTGCACTGCCCGCGCGCTTTCAAGGCTCACGAAGTCTTTCCACAGCGATATATTTTCTGCTCGAATCGTCGCAGCGGTCGGTCTTTCACCGCATCAAATCCGATGAAGTGTGGCACTTCTATGACGGCAGCCCGGTCGCAATTTTTGTGCTCCGGGACGGGGGGTTGGATACTTTCCGGCTTGGACTTTCAATCGAAAACAATGAAACGCCCCAGGTAACGATT
>DASPNN010000074.1:0-2361 GCA_035626495.1 Chryseosolibacter sp. | reverse complement strand
CGGTGTATTCGATGCGCACCGGGGGATGCTGGCGTTGTTCGGGGAGGCGCCGATCTCCGCATATATCGCGGCGCTCGAATCGGTGACTTACCAGCTTGGTGCGGAGAATTCTTCCGGGCGAACGAACACAGGCCTGCGGGTCAGTGTGAGTGACGGGCAATCGGACAGCAAACGTGTTATGAAACCAATAAGCTTCTCGGACCTGATCTCAGGGTCGTTTGAGATCCCAACCGGCTTTACACCAAACGGCGACGCAGTGAACGACACGTGGAGCATCCGGCCCCTGGACAACTCTCAAAACTACGATGGGGCTATTGTACGGGTATATTCAAAGTCGGGCTTACTCGTTTTCGAGGGCACCGGGATCGCCACCGAGTGGGATGGCCGTTTCAATGGGACACTGATGCCGCCTGATGTTTATTTCTACACGGTGGATTTTAACGCTGTCAATACCAAGGCCAATTTGAAAGGGATTGTTACACTTCTGAGGTAAACCGCACGGGTGACCCTGCGTTACCCGCTGTTCAACTTTACTCTACCCTCACCCCGAGATTGTTCCCAAGCAGACTGAATTGTTTTCTCCACTCATCCGATCGGCCGTTATTGAGGTGAATTCCCCGTGATATTTCGAAATACAGGTTCTGCGACTTGTACAAGTTCGGCTTGAGGTTGAATTTGATCAGCAGCGGGAACAGGCGGTTGAGGCGTTCGATGCGTTTGTGGCTGTCGCCTTCCGCGCTGATCCGTTTCAGCTCCTTGAAAATGCTTTCTCCGGCAAACTTCTCGACATGGCCCGGGTCTTCGATCCGAAGATCCCAGTTCACCAGCTCGGTCATGATTCGCTCGACCTGCCGGATGTTGATCTTGTCGGTGAGGAAACACTTGATCAGATCGGCATTGAGAATATACTCGAAGGAGGTACGGTAGGCATTCGGAATGGGAATTTCGTTGTTGGCTAAGGCCATGACAAGCGGATAATCGCGGTTGTATATACGCCGCAGCGATTCCTCCAGGTCGATCATGCTTTGTTGGGTGATGAAGTTGAACACCTTGCGTTTTTCATCCTGGAACAATTGCCAGATCGAAAACTTTTCCGGTCCGAAGTAGGTCTGCATCAACCCGATGATGTCTCCGAGGCGGCCTTCCTCGAATGCACTGGTCATACGGGCCTGCATGCTGGCAAATTTTTCTTCCTCCATCTCGATAGAAATGTTGCCGATGATATTATGACCTCCCAGGTGAATAACGGCGAACGCAAATTTCCGTTCGGACCTGGTCACATTGGACTTTACCTTCGTGACTGCAAGGACCATTTTCTGCTGGCCGGCTTCTTTGCGGATGAAGATCTCGTTCGACGTCGTGTAATTGAACACGGGGAAGGACTCGGGGTCTTCCTCGAACAGGGACGCGATCGCGTAGTGCATACCCACGCGCTGTAGATTTGTCTTCGAGGGCAATACGTAACGTGTGTAAATATTGGCGGCGTTCTCGAGTCCGCTGACGTTGCTGGGCACGTTTTCAAGCCTCCGGCGAAATTCAAGCTCCAGGTCGAAGTCGATAATCTGGCTTACAAGCTGCATCGCCCGGCAGGCATACTGCAGGATCTGGGTCGTCTCAATGCCTGATACCTCATCAAAAAACCATCCACAGCTTGTATACATCAGCATCGCGTTGCGCTGCACCTCCATGAGCCTCAGCACGCGGTTGACTTCCACGGGTTTGCTGCAATGATCGCGAACAAAGCGTTTGATAGATTCATCATCGCGATTCAAGATCACGTTGATGTAATCCTGCCTTGCTGCCCAAGGATCTTTCAGGAACTGGGAGGTCTCTCTTTCGTAAATTGCGGACAGTTCATCGCGAAGCCAATCCAGCGATTCGCGCAGCGGCCTGCGCCATTTTTGACTCCACGCCGGTTTCCCCCCGGAGTTGCAGCCACAATCATCCCTCCAGCGCTCTACGCCGTGCACACAGCTCCACGAACTGTTTTCATGTATACGCGCCTCGTACTGGGGCTTGTGCCTGGAGAGAAACTGCGCATAGTTGGTCAGTTGCGCGTGTTTGTCCTTTTGAATGTGGTTGATGCAAAAAGCCAGCGCCATGTCGCCATGCTTGTGGTGGTGGCCATAGGTCTCCCCGTCCGTAGCGATATGGACCAGTTGTGGCTCGTCGGACCTCGGGTCAAAAGAGTGAAGCAGCCGGTCCGCGAACTTTTTGCCATCGTTCAACAACCCGCTGAAGGCCACAGCCTGTGAGATATCGCCGTCGTAGAAAAAAAGCACGATTGACTTACCGGAAGGAAGGTTACACAAGTATGGCCGGCGGGTTTCGAAAGGTTTATGATCGGTCTCGATCCAGTCA
>DASPNN010000073.1:0-3175 GCA_035626495.1 Chryseosolibacter sp. | reverse complement strand
TTTTTTTGCCCAATGCGAAAAAATTATTTAAATGCCTTTGATTGAAGATACCAGGCGGCAATCCAAGCCCATCGAGAAAACCGTTTTCGTGCAGATACACCAGATCGAGCACGTAGTCACCGATCGCTACGCCCGCGACGGGGGTGAGGTATTTGGTTTTAAAAATTCCAAATGGAAGGTTTTGGATTGGAAAATCAGAATTTTCCGTCACGGAAACCCAGCATTTCAGGTTTGGATCATTCGCTGCAATCATCAATAGGCAGAATTAGCGCGTGTTAAAAAGCGGGGCTAAATTAGAATTTTTTGCCGTTATCGCAGGAAATCAGTTTCACGTTTTCGATATGTTCGCGCCATGCATAAATTGCGCGGGTGGACCAGGGCGTTGTTTTTCCTACCGCATTCGAAAACCGGATGCGCCAAGCACTTGGGGCGGAATGGGAATCGTTCCGGCTGGCCCACACAACTGCCGCTCCGTCGAGCATCCGGCTCAACCCGATGAAAAAATTCACAGTGGAGCTGGAGCCGGTGCCATGGACCCGTTTCGGATACTATCTGAAGGAACGACCCGTCTTCACATTCGATCCACTCTTCCACGCAGGCGCATACTACGTCCAGGAAGCCAGCTCGATGTTTCTTGAACAGGTCATCAGGCAGTCCGTCAACCTGCAATCGCCTTTGCGTGTTCTCGACCTCAGCGCTGCACCGGGCGGAAAGTCGACTCACCTGCTCAGCTTGCTCACCCGCGACAGTCTGCTGGTCGCAAACGAAGTGATCCGCTCGCGCGCAGGCGTGTTGTCGGAAAATATCCAGAAATGGGGATACCCGAACTGTATGGTGACCAACAATGATCCGGCCGATTTTTCAGCGCTGAAAGGTTTTTTCGACGTGATTGTTGTCGACGCCCCATGCTCCGGAGAAGGTCTGTTTCGCAAGGACGGGCGCGCGATGCACGAATGGTCGCCGGATCATGTTTCGATTTGCGCGGCACGGCAAAAACGTATTCTCCACGATATTTGGCCCGCCCTGAAAAAGGATGGCATCCTGGTTTACAGCACATGCACTTACAATTCTTCTGAAAACGAAGATACGCTCATTGACCTAAGCACCTCCTACAAATGTGAATTCCTGGACATCGCCCTGGATGCGGCCTGGAAAGTTACGCGCGTGGAAAAGCGACCAGTGAGAGGGTATAAGTTGTATCCGCACCTAGTGAAGGGCGAAGGTTTTTTTATCGCGGCCGCGAAAAAGCAGCACGAAGAACATGCTGTGCCGGAGCGAAGGCCCAAGCGGCGTCTGACACCTCTCGACAAAAAACTAACCGCCGCAGTCGATCGTTGGATCACCGACGCTGAAACCTTCGAGTTTTTCGCACACGGCGACCGAATCTTTTTTTTGCACCACAACCATGTAGCGGATATCAATTTCCTGCTTGACCGACTCCGGTTTGTATACGCCGGGACAAACGCGGCGCTGGCAAAGCACGACAAACTTGTCCCGGAGCATGCGCTGGCAATGTCAGTCCTGCTAAACGACAAGCAGTTTAAGACCATTGAGTTGACGGAAGGTCAGGCGCTGCAATATTTGAGAAAAGAAACGATCGACTTGACCGGTGCAGGAAAAGGTTTTGCGCTTGTCACTCATCGCGGCCGGGCCCTGGGCTGGGTAAATCTCCTCGGTAACCGCGCAAATAATATGTACCCGTCCGAATGGCGCATTCGCATGAGTTCATCTCCAAAATGATCCGCGGCCGGTGCTAAACTGGCGGACATTTCAGCAAGGGCTAAACTTTCATTGCCCCAATTTCTTTATTTTTGCAGGCCTTAAGCATTTTGAGCATGTCATTATCGACCAAATACAACCCGGGTGAAGTTGAAGACAAGTGGTACAAGTACTGGATGGATCACGGATTTTTCCATTCCGAACCCGATCCGGGCAAAGAGCCGTTCTGTATTGTCATTCCGCCGCCTAATGTTACGGGTGTGTTGCATATGGGCCACATGTTGAACAACACGATCCAGGATGTTCTCGTCCGGAGGGCGCGGATGCAGGGGAAGGAAACATGCTGGGTACCAGGTACGGATCATGCTTCGATTGCCACTGAAGCGAAGGTGGTCGCTATGCTGCGCGATCGCGGGATCAAAAAATCCGATCTGACCCGCGATGAATTTCTGAAATACGCCTGGGAATGGAAGGAAAAGTATGGGGGCATCATTCTTGAGCAATTAAAAAAACTGGGAGCCTCCTGCGACTGGGCGCGAACGACCTTTACAATGGATCCGGAGTACTACGATGCCGTGATCAACGTGTTCGTCGACCTTTACGAAAAGGGATTGATTTACCGGGGGTTGAGGATGGTTAACTGGGATCCGGCAGGGAAAACCGCATTGTCCGACGACGAGGTCATTCACCGCGAGGTTCAATCAAAGCTATATTACATCAAATACAGGATCGAAGGGGGCGGCGGGGACGATTTCATCACGATCGCCACGGTTCGGCCGGAAACAATCATGGCCGACACGGCGATCTGCGTGAATCCCAATGACGAACGGTACAAGCACTTGAAAGGCAAACGCGTCCTGATCCCTCTGATCAACCGCTCGATTCCAATGATCGAAGATGAATACGTTGCCATGGAATTCGGAACGGGCTGTCTGAAGGTGACGCCGGCACACGACCTCAATGACCACGAGCTGGGTAAAAAACACAAGCTTGAAGTGATAGATATCTTAAACGAAGATGGGTCGTTGAACGAAAAGGCGCAGGTGTTCGTCGGTGAAGACCGCTTCGTTGCTCGAAAAAAGATCGTCAAACGGCTTGAGCAGGAAGGACACCTTGCCAAGGTGGAGGACTATACCAGCAACGTGGGTTTTTCCGAAAGGACAGATGCGGTCGTCGAGCCGCGGTTGTCGCTGCAATGGTTCCTCAAAATGGATGAGATCACCAAGCCCGCCCACCGCCACGTGATGGATGACACCGTTCAACTCATTCCACCAAAATTCAAGAACACTTATAACCACTGGATGGCCAATGTGCGCGACTGGTGTATTTCACGGCAACTCTGGTGGGGACATCAGATACCTGCATGGTACCTCATCCATGAAGGTGAGGAACTCGTTTTTGTAGCAAAAGAAGAAAGCGAAGCACTTCATGAAGCAAAAAATAAAACGGGACGCGA
>DASPNN010000072.1:0-3232 GCA_035626495.1 Chryseosolibacter sp. | reverse complement strand
GCGGGTTTCGAAAAGGTTGTGCACGGTGTTGTCCTGCAAGTCGTGAAATATTTCTGTGTCGACCTGACCTGTCGCTGACGCAGTTACGAGGATCACCTTTGAGCTCAGCGTGCCCACATAGTAATGGCCTCCCGAAGCCTTCAGCGTGCACGTAAGCAGATTATTAGCGTTGACGGGCAGGACACGAAAAAGAAATTTCGGTTTCCCGCCGTTCCGATCGAGTTCGAAGAATGAGCCTTCTTTTGTAATTACAAATACCTGTTCTTCACCGTAACCTGGAACGATCGACAAAAAATTTTCCTGTCGGAGGTCGTCGTCGGCGATAACGTGATCGAATTCCAATTTATCTAGATCCACCGATTTTACACCGGCACCGTCCGTGACGAAAAGGTTATTATTCAGAACTGCCGAATATTCATACATCCCGGAAGTAGGCAGTGTAACGGCTTTGTTACCGGAGATCGCGATGAGCATCTTGTAACTGCGAAATACCATATGACCCTGCACTTCATGAATCGCCCAGACATTCTCTATGTTTCTGTCTTCCGTGCGCAGCAGGTGTGTCCATGAATCGTAGTAGTATCGGCCATATTCGTCTTTGCGGACTGCTCCGAATTCGTTGAAACCACCGGCAAGCACCACGCCCTGGCTATTGACCGCCAGTGACCGTACCGAAGAATTGTTGGGCAAGCGGACAGTTTGCCAGGTCTCGCCATTGAATATGAGCGCGCCTTTGTTGCTGCCGAAATAAAGAATCCCTTCCCGATCCTGGCACATCGCCCAGATTTGCGGATCACTATCAAAATCATTGCGGGTGTAGTGAATAACCCGTGGTGTACCCCGCACCCGGATGCGCGATTGGGCTGCATGCTGCGCTTGCGAAATTTCTCCGTACGCGATGATCAATACGGCGGCAATGCATTTGCTTGCCCGATTGAATATCCGGCTAAAATCCTGATTCCCAAACTCAAACATATTTTGAAGTATTCAAGACGTAGTCTGTTGGCTCGATGAAGTAGCAGGAGTGTATGCTTCCTCCCGGTGTACAGGTGAAATCACATTATTATTGAAATAACAAAAGGGACTTTAACCAAGATACATAAACATTTTGAAATGATCACGCGACCAGTGCGTGGTCTGGTGGTTATTGTCACAGTAAAAAAAAGTTTTACAACACTTAACCAAACTGAACTATGGAAAGGATGCATTACCGAATTCGCAAACGCGTCGTTGCGCTCTGCCGGAGTACTGGCCGGTATTTTCAGCAGACGCTCGCACAGCTGATCCTGACTTTTCTTTTATTCTCATTTGGGGATGATGCGTTCGCGCAAACATTCCTCAGGGCAAACGGTTCCAAGATCGTCGACGCAAGCAACAACGAAGTTGTGCTGCGGGGCATGGGGTTGGGAGGCTGGCTGTTAATGGAAGGGTACATGCTGCAGGTGGATGGAGGTTACGGCCAGTGGCAGATCAAGCGCGATATGAAACTCAATGGCGCAACCGAATCAGAGATCGAGAATTTTTTTACGGGCTGGCGGGCAAACCACACCACCTCCGCCGACGTGGCTTACCTTAAGACACTCGGGCTGAATTGCGTGCGCCTGCCAATGCATTACGATCTGTTTCTGACCACCGCGCAACGTGCGGTGAGGAATGACGTCATCTACGGAAAAATTCCTGTAACAAATTATGTACAGGCGCTGGAAACCTGGTATGACCAGGACCTGCTCTTCAACGATGCCGGGGTTGACGGCTTTGCTACGATCGATCAAACACTTCAATGGGCTGGCGCAAACGGAATGTGGGTTATACTCGACCTTCATGCAGCACCCGGCGGACAAGGCTCGCAATCTAACATCAACGACGCTTTGGTCGGCCTGGATCTATGGAACAGGACCGATTCAAAAGGGCGAAAAATCTACCAGCTCATCACCGAACGCCTGTGGAAGTCGATCTCATCCCGGTATAAGACTGATGGGCGCGTGGCGATGTACGACCTGGTCAACGAACCGCATGGCGGCGTTCAAAACAGCGCGATCAAAGCGCTCTACGACAAGATCATCGGTACAATCAGAAGCAACGGCGACACCCATTTGATCCTGTTAGAAGGCAATGGATACGGCAATGAATATACCGGCATCACGCCAGACCTGTTCCCTGGCCAAACCAATCTAGTATGGAATGGCCACCGTTACTGGGTTACCAATGACCCAACTGTGAAAGACCGAAATGCGAATCAGCTCAACCTCATCGCCAACCTTGTCAATTTCAGGGCGAAGTGGAATGTCCCCGTATGGGTTGGGGAGACGGGCGAAAATTCGAATCACTGGGTGGCAGAAGCTTGCAAAAATCTAAATGACCGGAGCATAGGCTGGTGTCTTTGGACTCACAAGCGGTTACACGGCTCTTCATCTGTTCAAGCCCAGACCGCGTCTCCCATGAAGGTGCGCTACGCGAACATTTACACGGCGGCGGGACGCACGGCTTTGCTCAGCAACATCCTTCATTCCAATTGTATCAAGCAAAAAGATTATGAGGACGCGATGACACGGATGGTCAATGATCCCGCGCCGCTCCCGTTTCTCGGCTCGCCGATCACAATTCCGGGCAAGATTTTCGCCTCCGATTTTGACATTGGGCGAAACGGTGTTTCCTACGTCGATGCCGTTTATGAGAAGATTCCATACAACGGCCAGGACTGGAATTTCGGACATACTTACCGCAACGACGGAGTGGATATCGAGCCTACGGCCGACGCAACGGGAAATGGCGTCAATGTTGGGTGGCTGGAATACAATGATTGGATGAACTATAGCGTGAATGTCACGCAGTCCGGATCATACACCGTTCAAATGCGGGTATCGAACGGCGGAACCCGTGCAGGCGGGCTGACGCTAAAAATTGACGGAGTCACTGCCGGCACGATATCGGTGGCGCCGACAGGGGGATGGCAAAACTGGAACACGTTAACGCTTAGTCAGGCCGTGAGCTTATCGGCCGGCGCCCACAAAATACAGGTGCTGGTCAGCAGTCGCGCGGGGGGTGGCAATCTCAGCTGGATCAGTTTTGCCACAGCTGGCAGCGCTCAATCGCGAATCGACACTTCACCCGCGGAAGATGAATTGGAAATCGCGCCCAATCCCGTTAAGGATAGAATCCGGATCGGTCCCTTAGCCAACATATCAACGGTAAGGGTATACGACGTGTCGGGTCGCGAGGTGCTGAAGTTCGA
>DASPNN010000071.1:0-2904 GCA_035626495.1 Chryseosolibacter sp. | reverse complement strand
TCGACATCTTCCGGGTTGAAATTCACCTCCTCCAGGATCTGATCCAGGACAGCGAATGCCTCGTTGCCGGGCAGTTCGCGCACTCCCTTCTCTTCAAGTTTTTGGAGCATACGTTCAAGCGGGGCCTTATTGATCTTCAGGTATTTGATTTCTTCCCGGAAGGAGGCGACATCCAGCTTGTTATTTTTGCCGGTGATCAGCATCGAGAAAAAATCATAAGGATTCAGGATTGCCAGCAGGGTTTGGCTGAGTGCTTTTTTGAGCAACGGCGCAAAATATCCCTGCTCCACGCGGATGTGGTTCGACACCACGGCCATGTAGTTACTCAATGCTTCCTTTACCTCCGGATGATCGTTATCAAAGTAGAGGCTTTTGTATTTCCTGTTCTCTTCTTTCCAGCTTTTGAAGATCTCTTTGATGATAAAAAGGTTCACCTGATGGACGTTGGAAAAGGACAGGATCTCCCGACCGGTTATGTGATCTTTGGCCGCGAAAAATTTCTTCAGGACTTTTTCCGCGTACGAATCGGCGTACAACGAAATTGCCTCCAGACTTATCTTTTCATCCATGCTGTTTCTTCCCTATTAATTGCTTATTTGGTGATTATAAAGTTAATGGATATTGTATTATAGCAAATATCCTTATTCGGTTATCGATGGCCAAGATCGAAATTGAGAACCTTTTTAACAAAGTGCTTGAAATCACAGACCTGGAAAAGACCCTGTTGAAGCATTTCCATGAGCACCGCATCGATTGGATGCAGTCCTGCGGCGGGAAAGGCCGGTGCACCACATGTAAGGTGATTGTCCGCGCCGGTAGTGAAAACCTCTCGGGCCGAACCACGCCCGAGCTCAGATACCTGGGTCAGGGCGCCATTGCTAAAGACGAAAGGCTTTCGTGCCAGGTAAAAGTCACGGGCGATATTATCATTTCGGTGCCGCGAATCTACAAATTGCCCCATGTGCGTTACAGCGACGACCTTGGCGATGAACCGGTTTCAGGAACTAGGTCGGAATGACCGCGTCTGTTAAATTGCACCATGTTTATCGAACCACATTTTGGGAACCGGAAACCCAACCGGGTGGGTTGGATCGAGGTGATTTGCGGATGCATGTTTTCGGGAAAGACCGAGGAGCTTATCCGCCGGCTCAACAGAGCGTTGATTGCGCGCCAGAAAGTCGAGATATTCAAGCCGGTCACAGACACGCGGTACCATCCCAAAGACATTGTTTCACACAACGACAATAAGATCCGGTCAACCCCGGTAAACTTTGCCAACGACATTCTTTTGCTGGCGGGGGATAGCGAAGTGGTGGGAATCGATGAAGCTCAGTTCTTTGATGACGCCATCGTCGATGTATGCAATGCGCTCGCCAATGGCGGAAAACGCGTGATCGTCGCGGGCCTTGACATGGACTTTGAAGGAAAGCCTTTCGGGCCGATCCCCAATCTGCTCGCTGTTGCGGAATTTGTCACAAAAGTGCATGCGATCTGCGCACGGACTGGAGAGCTCGCGTCGTTTTCTTTCAGATTGACGCCGAATGACAGACAAGTTATGCTGGGCGAGGCGGGTGAGTATGAGGCTCGCAGCCGGAAAGCATTTGTGGACGGAATGAAAGAGCGGAAAAAATGACCCGTACGACAACCAGAATTTTTTTTGTCATGATCTTGCCAGTTATGCTTTGGGCGGTGATTGCCGCACAGGCGCAGACTGACATTCCGATCGGCACATGGAGAATGCATTTTTCGTTCCAACAGGTCATTTCCGTGGCGATCGCCGACGACCGTGTTTTTGCAGCAACCGAAATGGCGATCCTGGTCGTAGACCGCGATGACGGCAGCCTGTCAACCTATACAAAACTTTCAGGCCTCTCCGGCGGCGGCATCTCCTACATCGCCTTTGATGATACGAGCGACCAGTTGGTGGTCACTTATAAGGACGGCAATATCGACATCATACACGACAATATTGTCCGGAATTTTTCGCGGCTGCGGGACCTGGACATTGGCGTGACAAACAAGGCTATCAACCACATTCATTTTCACAACGGTATTGCCTATTTGTCTACCGTATTTGGCGTTGTCCTGTACGATCTGAGTAGCAACGAAATCCGCGAAACATGGCGCGACCTGGGACACAACGGCAGTCCGCTTGCGATCAACCAAAGTATGATCGTTCAGGATAGTATTTTACTTGCCACCGATCAGGGAATCCTCGCCGGCAACCTGAATGATAACCTTCTCGACTATACAAAATGGCGCAGATACGACACCGGTGTCGTCGCCGGTGCGATCGAGTCCATTGCTATGTTCGAAGGCATGTTGTACGCGGCGATCGACAATTCGGGGGTTTATGTCCGTGAGGGTTCAGGGTTTTTACAAACCTCGTTTCCGGCTCAGGATTTTCACGCCATCGAGTCCGCGGTGGGTGGACTGATCATCGTCACAACGGATGGGATATGGGTGATGCCCGCAGCAGGTGAGTTCACACCCGTCACCGACCCACTGATCAGTGAAGCGCGCGTGGCAAAACAGGACGCGAGCGGCGCCTTTTGGATTGGTGATTCACGCAATGGACTTCTTTCCAATGCGAACGGAGGGTTCGAATCCTACCGTCCAAATGGACCCGCATTCGCAAAGGCCTTCAGGATCACGTATTCTGGAAACAGGGTCTATGCAATAGCAGGAGGCTACACGGAAGCGCGGGCGCCCCAGGGGAATACGGGCTCACTCAGCTACTTTGAGAACGGGTTGTGGACAACTGTTGAAACCGGCGTTGACGACCTTACGGATATTGCCCACAACGCAGGTCATCTGTTTGTCGCCTCTTTCGGGGACGGACTGCTCAAAGATCCGGACGGAGCCGGGGTGGTGTACAACGAGGCAAACAGTCCCCTGGGAGAC
>DASPNN010000070.1:0-7123 GCA_035626495.1 Chryseosolibacter sp. | reverse complement strand
ACCTACTTTTTTTCCGACACAACCGTCAACCTCGACCCCAACGCGCACGAACTCGCACAGATCATTGAGCTGACCGCACGCGGTGTGCGGTTTTTCGATATGGAGCCGCGGATCGCTGTGCTGTCGTATTCAAATTTCGGGTCATCGAAAGGCGATGTGCCGGAAAAGACCCGGGAAGCGGTAAGGATTGCGAAGTCCAAAAATCCGCAGCTAACAGTGGAAGGTGACATTCAGGCAAACGTGGCCTTGAATACTGAAATCCAGCAAGAGACCTATCCTTTCAGCGCCCTCTCCACGGAGGGTGCCAACACGCTGATTTTCCCCAACCTGGCTTCGGGGAATATCGCTTATAAGCTATTGATGGAAATCGGGGGGGCGGAAGCGATCGGTCCGATTTTACTTGGAATGAAAAAGCCTGTTCACATACTGCAGCTTGGCAGCTCGATCCGTGAGATTGTAAACATGGCGGCCATTGCTGTTGTAGATGCGCATTTGCATGATCAGAATGACCATTTGTAACCCGTTGGTTTTTAAATAAGAAGCCATGATCGCGTTTTTGAAAGGGCGACTCGTTCATAAGGAACCAACGTTTGTCGTGATCGATGTCAACGGCGTAGGCTACCAGTTAAGCGTTTCCCTCCAGACTTTTTCAGAGATCAAGGATCAGGAAAGCATCCTGCTCCACACGCACCTGAATATCCGTGAGGACGCGCACCTTCTATACGGGTTTAGCCAGGAATCCGAAAAACGATTGTTTCAACAGTTGATCTCGGTCAATGGGGTGGGGCCCAGCACGGCCATAGTCATGCTGTCGTATATGAACAGCCAGGAGCTGAAATCGGCGATCATCCAGGAGAACGCCGCGGCCCTCCAGTCCATAAAAGGAATCGGAGGTAAAACTGCCCAACGGGTGATCATTGAATTGAGAGACAAACTAAAAAAAGAAAGCTGGGAAGAAACTGTCCCGGCAGTTTCAGTCGGGCCACACAATACGCTGCGGAAAGAAGCGTTATCAGCTTTGCTCACACTGGGTTTGCCCAAAGCGGCGGCTGAGAAAAGTGTGGATACAGTCCTGAAAAAATCAGGAAATAACATTACATTGGAAGATTTAGTTAAACAGGCCCTTAAGAATTCTTAACTGCCTGACTGATCGCTGTATGGGACATTTTTCCCGGACGAATTGCGTCTTGAAAATTGCGCCTTACATTAGTAAAATCAGCCTGTGACCTTGACGCCTACGATTAAGAAGAATTACAAAATTGTGACCTTCGTGCAGGCACTCGCCTGGCTGGCCATTTTCTTCCCGTGCGAAACGTTTGCCCAACGACAGGACACAACGCGGACAGGGCGGACGGATACCGCAACCGTTTACCGCCCCACAAAGCGTCCCACATTCCGTCCGACGGACCGGTACGGGGACCCATTTTCGCACACAACAACCGAGTCGCCGTTATTTCTCAAAGACCCTAATAAGCTTAAGCTTGACGTTGAAATAGACACGTCGCTGAACTATACGATTTATGAAAAAATTGGCGAGCTAAATTACCGGCCCACCACCAGTATGTCCTTTCGGGAATTCAAACAATATCAGGACCGCAGGATATTGAAAGAATATTGGCAGAGCCGGTCGCGGGCTATGGATGGGGAGAGCGCCGTCGAGGGTCGTGGTTTCACTCCTAAAATCTTCGTTAGTCCGATCCTCGACCGGATCTTCGGTGGCAGCTACGTTGAACTGGTCCCGCGCGGATTTGTCACACTCGATTTCGGAGGATCGTTCCAGAAGATCGCCAATCCTTCCATACCCATACGTCAGCAACGCAATGGCGGGTTCGAATTCGATCAACAGATCAACATGAGTGTCGTGGGAAAAGTCGGAGAGAAGCTCGCCGTAACAGCGAACTTCGACAACAATAACTCGTTCGATTTTCAAAACAACATGAAGGTCGAGTATACCGGCTTCAAAGAAGACATTCTCCAAAAACTCGAGATCGGTAACGTCAGCCTGCCGTTGAACAATACCCTTATTCAGGGTGCGCAAAACCTGTTCGGCGTGAAAGCGCAAATGCAGTTCGGGAAACTGAATGTAACCACCATCGCCTCCACACAACGGGGAAAAGTGTCTTCCATTGACATCCCGGGTGGAAATAATGGCCAGGGCCGTCCGTTTGAGATCGTGGCCTCGAACTATGATGAGAACCGTCACTTCTTCCTGGGGCATTTCTTCCGCGACAATTATCGCAGCTGGATAGCGAATCTGCCGCAAATCACTTCCGGCGTAAATATCTCACGGGTGGAAGTGTATATCCTGAACCGGAACAATGATACACAGACCCTGCGGAATGTCGTTGGGCTCATGGACCTGGCAGAACCCCGAAGGATTTACAACCGGTCATCGGTACAACCAACGCCCGGAGAGGCTGCCAATAGTAACAAAGCCAACAACCTGTACGAAAATCTTCTTTCACTTTTTCCGCTGACGGAAGGGGCGGAACGCGATGCCGACCGGGTCAACGATGCACTTGAAGCATTCTTTTCAGGTGATAACAACAACGGGACAGATTTTGAGAAGATCACCGGTGCGCGCAAATTGAGCGCAACCGAATTCACCTACCACGCCCAACTTGGCTACATCACGCTGACCCGAAAGCTCCAGAACGACGAAGCGATTGCCGTAGCATATCAGTATACTTACAATGGCCGGCCTTTTACCGTCGGTGAGTTATCTGAAGCCTACGGCGACCTGGATGATGAGGACGTTGTTTTTCTCAAGCTCCTGCGTCCGCGCAAGATCAGCATTCGCGATCAGAACAAGAAAATCATTCCTACCTGGGATCTGATGATGAAAAACATTTACAACCTGAATGTCAATCAGCTTTCGCAGGAAAACTTTCAACTCCGGATTATTTACCGCGACGACCGGACGGGGATCGACAACCCGCAATTGCAAGAAGGCAGCGCCGAGCTCCGAAAAAAACAATTGATCGACATCTTCGGCCTTGACCGGCTTAATCCCGTCAATGATCCACAGAAGGATGGAAATTTTGACTACGTGGAAGGCATTACTGTCAATTCCGAAACAGGGCTGATCATCTTCCCTCACCTGGAGCCATTCAGCGAAGCACTGCGCGCAGAGTTTGAACGAGAACCTAACCCGAATATTCGCGACCAGCTGATCCAGAAATACGTTTACGATACGCTGTACCGCACCACAAAAGCAGACGCGGAGCTTTTTGCGACCAAAAACAAATTCTTCCTGAAAGGCCAGTACAACGCGGGGTCTGCACGCGAAATCCTCATCCCGGGTTTTGGCGTCTCTCAAGGATCAGTTAAAATCTTTGCGGGCGGCATGCCGTTGATGGAAGGTTCTGACTACACAGTTGATTATACGTTCGGTAAGGTCATCATCTTAAACGAGGCCATCCTGAGTTCGGGTAAAAACATCAGTGTACAGTACGAACAATCCGACCCATTTGCCTTTCAGACGCGAAGCCTCATTGGCACACGATTCGATTACAAGCTCAACGAGGACGTGAACTTTGGTTCAACCTTGCTGTACTATAACGAACGTCCGCTGATCAGCCGCAACCAGATTGGCACAGAGCCCGCGCGTAACGTCCAGTACGGTTTCGACTTTAATGTCAGGCGCGATAGTCGTGTGCTCACCAAGATCATCGATGCGATCCCAGTCTTGCAAACCAAGGAGCCCTCCTCCATCAATCTCACCGGGGAATTTGCACAGATCCTTCCCGGAACTTCCAATATCATCGACGGCGAGGGCACGGCCTACATTGATGATTTCGAAAATACGGCCACCCCTTATTCCCTTATGTCACCGACCAGTTGGCACCTGGCGGCGACACCGAAGGACATACGCTTCGATCCAACTGGCGGACTATCACGCGATCTGCGTTCGGGATACAACCGGGCCAAACTTGCCTGGTACCAGGTTGACAACCAATTCTACAGAAACAGCAGCAGGTTCAAACCGGCTAACGTCACCGAAAAAGATCTCCAGAACCACTACGTGCGCCCGGTGAGTCCGCAGGAACTATTCCCGTACTACAATCAGCAACAAGCGAACTTTTACCAGAACATATTTGACATAGCGTATTATCCCAACGAGCGTGGGCCCTATAACTATAATCCCAACCTGACTCAGGCTGGAACGCTTCCCGACCCGAAGAAGAGCTGGGCCGGAATCACAACCGCCATTCGCACGGAAGTGGATTTCGATAAGGCGAACATCGAATACCTGGAATTCTGGGTACTGGATCCGTTCATTGACTTGCCAAGCGGGAATGGAAAAGTGATTGTCCGGGGGAAAGACGAAGGCACGTCAAACACGACCGGAGGTAAAGTGATCTTCCAGCTCGGAAGCATCTCGGAAGATGTTGCCAGGGATTCCAAGCATGCCTTTGAAAACGGACTACCCCCGGACGGCGACCTTTCTACCGGCCCTGCACAGGCAACGGAATGGGGTTACGTCACCACCCAGCAATACCTGACCAATTCGTTCGACAACTCGGCTACTTCACGCGTGAACCAGGACGTTGGAATGGATGGACTGCCTTCTACGAAGGAGCAGGCATTTTTCAGCAATTATCTCAACGCGTTTAACAGTTATCCCGAGGAGACAAAGGCAAAAATCGCCGCCGACCCGTCCGCCGACGACTTTCGTTTCTATTTTGGAAGCGATCATGACGAAACCGACGCGCAAATCCTTGAGCGCTACAAAGACTACAACAACATGGATGGTAACTCTCCGGTGATTGAGCGGGATGCCATTGCCCGTGCGGGAACCCAAGTGCCGGACAATGAAGACCTCAACGCCGATAATACTCTGAGCGAACTGGAAGAATATTACGAGTACGAGGTGCATCTCAAGAAAGAGCAACTGGATGTGGGAAAACCATTCGTTGTTGACAAGATCGACGTGACGCCCTCCAATGGCGGTGGTGACCGCGTGACCTGGTACTTAATGCGGATCCCGATTCGCGATTGGCAAAAAAAGGTCGGCGGTATCGAGGGTTATAAATCGATCAAGTACATCCGGATGATTCTGACAGAGTTTGAACAACCAGTCGTGCTTCGCCTTGCAAACTTCCGCATGGTCGGCAGCCGCTGGAGGAAGTATCAAGGTGATCTGCGAACGGGCTTCGACCGCGACCAGGAGTTGAAGAATGATTTCACCGTATCGGTGATGAATCTTGAAGAAAATGGATTCCCGGAGGCAGGCAGCCCGACATCCCCGTATGTTATTCCACCCGGGGTTCGCCGCGACCGTGATAACACGTCGAGTATTCCGCGCCAGCTCAACGAGCAGTCGGTACAGGTCTGTGTTGACGAACTGAAAGACGGCGATGCCCGCGCGATCTTCAAGAATTTCACCGTCGATCTATTCAACTACGGAAGGGTCAAAATGTTTCTGCATGCCAATAGCCTCACCGCGGCGGACAACGACATGCGGGCGTTCCTTCGGCTTGGCACGGACTTCGATCAGAACTACTACGAGATTGAAATTCCATTGAAAGTCTCCGATCCGTCATTGCGCGACGACCGCGATGTATGGCCGGAGGAAAACGAGATCGACCTCGACCTGAACGAATTATACAAGCTGAAGGCTGACCGCGACCGGAGCCAGACACCGGTATTCGAAATATTCCCAAAGGATGGGCCGCGCGAATCGGGTCGGCATTACCTGCGAATGTTTGGCCGCCCGGACCTGAGCAACGTGCAAGTCATGATGATCGGCATCCGAAATCCCCGTACCGACGACAACCGTTCGCATTCAATCTGTGTGTGGGCCAATGAGCTTCGCGTTACCGACTTCAACCGCACACCAGGCTGGGCCGTGAGCACCACCGTCAGCACGAAGCTCGCGGATTTTGCGACCGTAACGGGTGCACTGCGTCACACGACGTTTGGATTCGGTAGCGTGAGTTCTAAAATCGGCGAGCGAACGCGCGAGGAAACCACTGGCTACGATGTTTCAGCCAATGTCAATGTGGACAAATTATTGCCAGGAAATTCCGGTATCAAAATCCCGATGTTCGTCAGCTATGAAAATACAGTCAGGAAGCCAAACTACGACCCGGCAAACCCCGATATGAAGCTTGATGGCGCGCTGGGCTCTATACCCGATCCGGAGCGCCGGGAGAATTACCGGAAGATCATCCAGGATCAGACCACGCGCCGAAGTCTGAATTTTGTGAACGTCCGCAAGGTAAAGACTAAGCCCGATGCAAACACGCACCTGTATGACATTGAAAATCTCTCGTTCAGCTATTCGTTCAGCGAAGCGATGCAACGCGACTTTTTTACTGAGCAGTCGTTGCTCACCCAGTATCGTGGATCCGTTGCGTACAATTTCGCGCCGAAAGCCACCGGTATCGAGCCGTTCAAAGATGCGAAGTGGTTGAAATCGCCCTGGTTGAAATTCATTCGCGATTTCAATCTCGGGCTGATGCCTTCCAATATTTCGGTACGGGCTGATCTCGACCGGTCTTTCGGAAGAAAACGTTATCGAAACGCGGTCGATGCACAGGGGAACGCAGATCTGTCGCCGTTCAACTATTTGAAGTATTTCACTTTCAACAGACAATACAACCTTCAGTGGCCGCTCACGAAAGCACTGACATTTGAATATACCGCCAGCGCGAACGCCATCGTCGATGAGCCCGAAGGAGACATCAACACCGAAGAAAAGCAGGATAGCATCATCACAAACCTGAAGGACCTCGGGCGCATGAAGCAATTCGACCAGTCGGTGACGGTAAACTATACTCTTCCGCTGGATAAGTTTCCGATAACGGACTGGCTGGGTGCAGAGTACCGCTATCAGGCCGGATATAACTGGAAGGCCGGTCCGGCCAACCCGCTAAAAGACGATCAGCCAAACCCGAACAACATCCAGGATCTGCCCGACACACTGGATTTCAAAAACACGATCCAGAACACGCGCGAAAATAATGTCACCGGCAAGGTCGATCTGGTGAAACTTTACAACAAAATCAAGTTTCTCAAAGAGCTCAATACGCCCCCACGGCCGGCACCCGCGGCGCGTCCGACAACGAACCGCCCAACGACAAACCGCCAGCTGCCCACGCGGCCAACGACGGCAAAA
>DASPNN010000069.1:0-12238 GCA_035626495.1 Chryseosolibacter sp. | reverse complement strand
CCCACTTGCCGCTCAGGTCACCGAATACTTCATCACCTTGCTGAAAATTTTTTACCCCTGCTCCCACCGCCTCGATTCGTCCGGCGACGTCGGAGCCAAGGATCTGCCTCTTCGGTTTCACAATTCCGTTAAGCATGCGGTTAACAAAATCACCTTGCAACAGACCCCAGTCCCAATCGTTGATCGACACTGCATATACCTTTATCAAAACTTCATTCGCCGCGGGAACGGGCTTTTCGATTTTCCGAACTTCCAGAACGCCGGGGTCTCCATATCGCGTATAAACAATTGCTTTCATATTTGCGGGATTTCCTTCAATGACGCACAAAAGGCCATTTTGTTTCTGGCACCCGCGCGATGGATCCGTAGCGGTCACAGTTACCTGTGTCGTTCCTGCCAGCAACGGAGTAAGCGACAGAGATCCGGCCGTGACGGCGTGGGAAACGACACCGGCTGCCGAAGTCTGCACCGAGTAGTCTATCCATTCACCATCGGGTTCATTAAAGTAGTCGGCAAGGACCATCGAAGGTCCGGACTGGCTCAGGAGCATGAATTGATCGGCCATTGCGCTTTTCAAAACGGGGGCGCGGTTCAACATTGTCAGGGTAAACACCTGCTCCTGAATGCTGCTGAACCCGTCTTCGGCCGCGACAGTAATGTTGCTGGTGCCGATGGCATTTGCGTGTATCGTCAAGGTTTCGCCGTCGACGGCGTGCGTGATAAATCCGGGCACAGAAGAAGTTATGTTGTAGGTGAGCTCGTCTCCATCTTCATCGCCGAAATAATCGGAAAGTGTGAGGATCACCTTCGCTTCCGACATGTCGGCGGTGCGATCCGGGATCTCACGGATCAGGACAACTGGTTGATTCTCGACGGTGACATCAAATGCGCTGCTGACAGAGGCCGAATGGCCATCACTCGCCGTGATGGTCAGACGGCAAGCGCCTCTGGACGCGGAAGTTACCGTGAGGACGTCCCCCTCGACGTCATAATCCACGACCCCCTCGGCATCCGTCACGACGCTGTAGGTCAACCCTTCACCGTCGGCGTCGGCGAAGTAAGTTTGCAGGTTGTAGGTCAGCGCCAGAGACGAAAGGTTGATCACCTTTGCTTCAAAATTACCCGTTACCACAGGCGCCCTGTTCTCCGCCGCAACCTTGAATGATGCCGCGATGCTGCCGCCAAATGTATCTTCCGCGACAACCATAATCGTGCTTTCACCCTTCCGCATGATGTGCAACGTGAGAATGCCGTTTTCCACCTCTGCGTCCACCACTTCCGAATTGGAAACTTCCACGGCAAAGGTGACGGGATCCGACTCGAAATCGGCGAAGTAACTATTGAGATCGATATGGAAGGTGTCGGGGGTCTGGTACGTGACGATGTCTTCCAATGTATCCAGGAGCTCAGGGGCGATATTCGCGATCGTGACGTTAAACGTCGTCGTGATTTCGCCTCCGCCAGAAACGTCGGTAGCGGTTACCGATACGGCAATCTCTCCCCTTTCCGTCGCTGTAAAGGACAAGATGTCCGACTGTAAGCTGAAATCGCCGTTCGTGCCCTGCGCGGAATAAGAATAGTCCACCCCATTTCCATCCGGGTCGCTGAAGTGATCGGACAAAGTCACGGCGAACGAAGGCTCACGCATAGTAACCTCCTTATCCGGAATACTTTCCCCCAGGACGGGGGCGGAATTCTCGACGACTTCAACGACAAACAATTCTGTAACGGAAGCACCTTCCGGGTCCGTTGCCGTCATCGTCACCGGTACAAGGCCGGCGGCTACGAATCCGATTTCTACGTATCCGCTGTCAAGCACAAGGACGGTGGCCCGCGAACTATCATCGGAAACGGCAACGAACTCAAGCGGATCGAGGTCGTAGTCGGCGAAGATATCGCCAGCCTTAATGGTCGTGACGCTGCCTTCCCTGCCAGTAACCGATTGGAGCGGGTTCGAAATGTATGGCGCGCGGTTTACATTATTTACCCGGATCCAGAAGGTGTGCGAATTGGAAAGCATGCCGTCATCTACGTACACGGTAAATTCATAAAGTCCTTGCTGGTCGTAATCAGGGTTGAACACAAATAAACCTTCGCCGCTGATTGTCGCATTCTGAACAGTATCCATGAGGGAATACACCAGGGTGCTGTTCCTTGGATTGGATGCCTCGAACTGGAAGGCAAGGCTGGCGCCTTCATCGACGTCTGTCGTGTCGGTCAAGGCAGAGATAAAATACGGCTTGTCGATCACCTGCAGGTTAATCTCATACGGGGTGATCTGCCGGGCCGGGTCATTTGTGAGGATGTTTACAATCTGTGTGTAGGAGCCAGTGTCGAGGGCCGTAGCATCGAGAGAAACCTCGAAAGTTTGTGACGTGCCCGGCGCCAGAACGACCTGCCCAGGTGTGATGTTCGTTACAAAACCTCCGCTATTTGTGAATTCAACTGCGAGGCTGGCGGTCACATAACTGGAATAGTTTGAAATCATGATTCCCCGCAATCCATCTGCATCTTCAATGCCGATTTGTGAATGGCTGTTCCCATCGGTGCTCAGGTACTGGAACTTGATTTTTCCATTCGGATAGAGGATGATCTGGAAAGTATGGCGATCTGACCCGCCGTAGTTCCGGATATTCAGGTAAGTGAGGACGAACCGCTCTGCGTTACCGTGATATATGATCCTGCTGTTGTAGTCCGGGTATAAGTCTTTGCCGAGAGCGGATACAAGATCATTGGGATAGTTTGACGACATCAGGTTCGGAGTAGTGTTGTTGGCGCCGTAGCTGTTGAATGCAAGGTACCCGTTTGACGATATGAAGGCATCTGCCTTTTCAACCCCAAAATAAGAGAATGCAAATGGCAGCGTGACACTCGAATAGCTGTCGTCCGATAAATATACGTCAGTGCCTGTGGTTGAAATGTCGATCCAGTCGAATTGCGGTCCACCAGGTTCGTTGCTATCGATCCAGCTGTATCCGAAACCTTCCGGGCCATCATCCCCGGCTCCTGCCGGCGTATAGGAACTTGGTTCTATGAACTGCGGAATAGAAACCGTAAGGTCATTGCCGCCCGTGTTCTGGATCGTAAACTGCGTTGTTCCGGTTGTTCCTCGTATCAGCTGTGCCGATAATCCAGCTGGCTGGATCAGCGCGACAGGCGGATCCAACGCAGTTCCCGACAGCGAGATGCTGACAACGGGATCGGTTTCGTCATTCGAATAGATGATCAGCTCTCCATTCAATTCCCCTACAATCGACGGCTCGAAAGTCATCGCGAGAACCGCCCAATTACCCGGGGTGATCACCGGGTGAGAGAGGTTATGTGAAAATTGAGCGTCGTTTGTGTTCTCGACGTACAGTTCGAGATCTTTTGTGCCACCGTTGTAAATATAGGTGTAAGCGCTATCTGCCAGTCCAACGAAAATCGGACTGAAGTTTATGACCGTGTCGTTGACGTTGATCTCAGGTTTGCCGACAACGTTTAACCACACCGGGACATTCTGATAGGTACGGAGTGGATCGTTGCTGTCAAGGTGGATAGAACCCTGGTAAACCCCATGAAGCAGCCCCGAAGCATCGGCCGTTACCTGTACAGCTTCACTGTTACCGGGCGCAACCGTTCCGGAAATCTTATCCAGTGACATCCAGTTGCCTCCGCCCACGGTATCGCTCAGCATTTTTCTATTGCGGTTCGATTGGAGGAATTTTTTCAGGGCGGTTGCCGCCTTTTTGTTGACAGCAGATTCTTCAATTGCGACCGCAGCCTCGGCAACAAATGGCGAATAGGTTACGGAAGCATTCCATTGCAAGTTGCTTAAGCCGGCGACGTTGCCGATGTCCAGGATCTTGACGGTGTCTGATCCTGCATCGACGGTCAGTTCGATGCTATCCGGTGTCACCGTCATCGCAGGCGCGTAGACGCCAACGCCAGAGAGCGAAATCACAATTTCCGGCTCGTCGGGGTCGTTGGTCAAAAGATGAACTTCCCCGTCGAAAGTCCCTTCAGATTGCGGAGCAAATGTGATGTAGGCCAGGCCCTGCGAGAAGGGTGCCACTGATACGGGTGCCGTGAAATAATTGCTTGTATCGGAAAGAATCAGCTCGACAGTCAGGGTATCGGATCCATCGTTCGTGATTTGCAGGGGCACAGGCTGCTCCTGCAGGTTTGCGAACAGGGTATCGAACTGGATTGGGTCGGTGCTCACATCGATGTCCGAGGCGGGTGTGACAGTGAATGTCACTGGTACCTGCAACAGCCCAGCCTGCGGATCATTGCTCGCGATATTAACGGTACCGGTATACGTGCCAGCGTGCGTCCTCATGCTGTTCAGGATAACCGGTACGTCCATTGATGCGCCCTGCGGAACAACGATGTCGGTAGCGCCCAGGCTCATCCATGTCGGACTGTCAGAGGTGGTATAGACCAGCGCGTTGGCCATCAGGAGGGCCCCATCCGTATCGGAATTCCAGCACCAATAGCTGTAATCATCCGATGGAGGATACATTCCAAGATCCACGCGACGATGGCCATTTACGTTCTTAGTAACCACCAACGGCTTACCGTCGGTCCAGCTCGCGGTCCATTCAGCGCCGTCGGCGATCGTTGTAGTGTTCGGCCGCTAGCTGTCGGGGCCGCCATCAAACGAGGCTACTCCTTCCAGGATCGGGCTTGCCACATAGCTGCCGAGGTATTGACGGCTGCCGGATTGTGTCGTGCTGTGGTCGATCAGATAATAATGCTCGTCGTACCATCGTCCCAACAACCTGTAATTGCAGCAATCAGTAACCTCAAAAATTGCCGACACCACCCCGCCCCCGTTATCGACATAGTCGGCCATGACGTTACCCAGCGTTACTTTGTCTGCATAGTCAAAAGCCGTAAAAATCAGCACGGCGTCAAACGCGGACACTTCAGAGAGCGTAGGCGTATAAGAGCCTACACTAATGTATGAAACCGACGCGAACTTACCAGTGCTGTAGAGCTTGTCTACGACGTCCTGCAGTGCGGCCGTATAGTCTGCTCCGAAGACCGCCACATGCAATCCCGGCGACGAAACCCGCCCTACTGTGGCAGCAATTGGTTGCAGACCGGATTCTTCACGTTGCTGTTTGGCGAAGTTCGAATTGACGGGCCTTACCGTTCTCGCGCTTACGGCGTTCGAATTAATCTTATTGATTACAGTCGCGACCGTCGGCTCTGTAAAGCCCGTGGCCGAAACCGAAAGCGTTGCAACAAGGTCGCTTCCGCCCGTATTGCTCACGTTGACATACAGGGTGTCAACGAATCCGGTGGGCAAAGTATGGGTGAGGGAATCAGGTGACACGCCAATCACGGGAGGATAAACTCCCTCGCCGGTTAACAATATTTGGATAACACTGTCCTGGGGATCGTTGGAATAAATTGTCAAAAGCCTGTGATAGAGGGAGTCGGATGCCGGTTTGAAGGTAACGACGACGGTATCCGTCTCGTCAGGAGCGAGCGCGAATATCGTTTGCGGCACGAAAAACACGGAGTCCGAATCGACATCAATATTTACATAAAGAGAATCCGTGCCGGAATTGCCGATGACAAATTCTGCCGTGCCAGTGGTCGCAATGAACTGCTCGCCAAAGTCCACGGTGTCCGGCTCAGCAATGATGGCCGGCGCGCCAGTCACGCTCAGGTGAACCGGTACGATTACCTCGCCAGTGACAGGATCATTGCTGGTCACAACGACGTCCGCGAAATATTCACCTCCCAAAAGCCCTTCGGTCGTCAAATACACTGGCACGCTGACTGTATCGCCCGCGGTGATCTCGAACTGTACTTCCGATACTGCAATCCAATGCGCAAGCTGGCTCATCCAATCGATTGCCTGGTGAAGGAACAGATCATTTTGCGCACTGTATGGGTCGGCAGGAATTTCGTTCCCGAAGGCCAGGATCTTTCCCCGACCGAATTCAATCGCAACAGCATGTGGCCGACCGTAATTATCGTTCATCAACACGGTGGATTGGTCATCGGCGGTGTAATACGCGCCGTATGAGGACGAGTACAGGCTGGTGACACCCGCCGTTGTGGGGTGCTCGAAAATCTGCGTGATATATGAATCGGAATACCCAGTGGTGGTCATCGAGATCCCCGTGCCGGCCAAAATGTTGTCAATCGCATATTCGGATGAACTATCATCGCCAAAAATAAAAATTGAATGACCTTCCTCCACGAATCCCCGAATGGCTGCAATGTCCGCGCTTGAGAAGTATTGCAGAATGTAGTCATCCAGGAAGACGATATCGAGGTGGCTCCAGGCGCTCGAATCAGCCCCCGAAAAAAGGACGATTTCCGCACCTCTCGCCGCCAGCTCAGATGTAAAGGCGCTGTAGCTCGAGCTCCAGCCATCCGGAACACCTACCTTGAGTCCGTCCAGGGATGGACCGCTGTAGGTAAATGGCTTTACCAAAATCCGTGTCGTTTTTTTGGTATCGGGATCGGTATGGTTGACGTGCGTATTTTTTATGGCCGGGTGCAGTTCGACCGTTGCAGTCGCGGTGTTTGCAATTTGGACAGAGGCCATTGCCTCGAGTATTCCGTCGCCGGAGTTGGCAACCGAAATGATCAAGGTGTCGGTCTTGCCGGAATACATATGGTGAATCAGAGAATCCGGAGAAACCTCGATCGCCGGCGGAGCTGTCGTGGTGACAGAAACTACGTTGCTGATCGCCGAACGATTGTGTGAAAAATCAAACGCCTTGACCGCAAAGTAATATCCCGTGGATGCATTGAGTCCTGATACTGTCACCGTTTCGGTCTCTCCGGAAGCTTTCGGGGAAATGTTGGCCGGGTAGCTGGTGGCCGAATCAAAATTTGCGGCCGTGATCAGGGACGTGGAATATTTGATAATATATCCGGTAGCAGTTCCGGCAGTATCAGAAGCTCCGGTGGCTGTCCATGTGAGCTTCAGCTTGTTGAAAGAAACATCCAGGTAGCTCAGGTCATCGATCGTCGAAGGGGGAATGGAATCCTCAACCTGGAGCGCGTTAAATGCATTTAGCCTTCCGGAACCCATCAGTCCGACATAGGACGGATTCTGGACGTCAATGTTATCGGCAAAATAGGTCAGGCGTTGTCTGACCCCCCCAGGCGTGATGCCGGGAAACTCCGACACGATCAACGCCGCCACACCCGATACATGGGGACAAGCCATCGAGGTACCAGACATGTGCTGGTAAGAATCGCCCGGATAGGTTGAGTACACGTCGACACCGGGGGCCGAAATATCGACCCATGTTCCATAATTGGAGAAGTAAGCGATTTGATCGTTGTGATCGGTTGCCGCCACCGACAGAACGGGTTCATAGTAGCCGGGGTAGTAGTCGGCCGCCGAAGAGCTGTTGCCTGCCGCGAAGATCACCATACCACCCTGCATTGGGCCGGTAGGGTTACCGTTGACATCGTAACCCGCATTCGCAATAAAGTAATCGATGGCGTCCAATACCGATTGCTCATAGAAACCGGGCGAGGTATAGCCCCAGCTGTTCTGGGAAATGACCGCGCCGTTGTCTGCTGCATACACGAAGGCAACATCGAAACCTCCCGCACCGCCGGAAGCGAACACCTGGCAACTCATCAGCCGCGCGCCATCTCCACTGCCCGTACCTCCTGCCACCCCCGACACGCCAACGCCGTTGTTGTTTACTGCTGCGACCGTGCCCGCCACGTGAACACCATGATAATGGGGCTCGATCGTTCCTGTGCTGTAAACGAAATTGTATCCGTAAATATCATCCACATAGCCGTTGCCATCATCGTCAATGCCAGATGAGCCGGATGCTTCGGCCTGGTTGAGCCACATATTATCCTGCAAATCGGGATGGAAAGGGTCCGCGCCGCCATCGATAATGGCGACAACGACGTCCTCATCCCCCGCCTCTACATTCCAGGCAGCCGGAAGCTTGATATCGGCGCCGGGGGTTCCGCCTGTCTGACCGGTGTTTTCGTAATGCCACTGGGAAGAAAAATAAGGATCATTCACAGTAGACGAGACGGAAGGACTTGATACTTGTCTATCAGATGCGATCGCATCAATGAGCTTTTTCTCCCGGACCTCTTCAGCAATCAGTACTTCCGGAAGCGCGCCATATTCTTTGACGATACTGCCGAGGTTAAGATTGTCTTTCGAGAAACTGATCTCGTACCACAGGTGCAGACCATGTTTCCGGTGTCTGGCTTCGAATTTACCCCCATCGGGGAAAACCCTTTTCATCTCATTGGCTCCGGACCGGCTGTTTACCCGGTCAAGGGCCGAGATCTCTGTAAGGACGTTGCCTTTGGAATCTTTGCGAAGTTGTTTACCGTCGATTCGTGAGGCGGTCCTTTCCGATAGCTTGATTCTGATTTTTTGAGTTTGCTGGGCGGTGACAACGCTGAAAGCAAGGAACGTGAGCAGGACTCCGAAAGACAGAATCCGGATGAGGGTGCGCATGGGGTCTTTTTTGAAGTAGGGTTTTGACTAAAAATCAAATATAACGGAATTGCCGCTTCCGATCAAAATTCTGTACAACAGCAATGCCTGAGATGAAGAAATGATGGGAAATTCAGGGAATGAAGTGGCCAACTTAATTGAAACGCGATTTTGTTGAAAGTGGCAGGTGCCATACGCAGACGTTGCGAACTCCCTAAATCAAAAAGGGGCTGTTGCCCCATCCTTTTTAAAAAAAACCCGACCTCAAAATTTGAAGCGGCGATCGCCTCTGGTGATTGATTAGTTGACCTTTTTTAACCCCTTGATCTTGTCGTCTTTGTCAGACTTCTTTTTTGAGGTCCTATTCGATTTATTTATTTCCCGCTCGTCTTTATCTTCGTCGTCCTCTTCGATGTCCTCGTCGTCATCGCGATCACCGTCATCCTCATCATCCTCGTCGTGGTCGACGTCCATGTTGTGATCCTCATCATGGTCGAAGTCGTGATCCCAATCGTGATCGGCGTCCCAATCGTGATCCATGTCGATTTCAATTTCTGGAATATCTATATCGATCTCCGGTACATCGATGTCGATTTCGGGAATGTCGATGTCTAGTTCAGGGATATCTATATCAAGTTCAGGGATATCAATTTCAGGAATGTGAATGTCGATGTCGAAATCAAAATCAAGGTTCTCCATGTCAACCTCCATCTCCTCGAGTGATAATTCGATGGATTCCATGGCGCGCTCTATTGAAGCTTCGATTTCGTCTTCGTCGATGTCAATATCGTCGGGTGCGTCAATGTCGATGTTAATGTCAAAGTCATGGTTGCCTCCGGCGATCTTTTTCAACCCTGCCGATCTGGAAGATTTATCCCCAAAATTTTTGTCCTTGACGCGGGTGGAATCTACCTGCTGGGAAAGGCTCGTCACTGCGGTGGCCGAAACGACCAGCAAAACCAGAGAAAGACGAATACTGATGCTCATAAACGTGATTTTTTACGGGTATAAGGGGATTACCGCCGATTTCATGATAAGTTACAAAATTTGTCTAAATAATTTGTCGTCCCTCTCCTCACCTGCATTTGTGCATGTATTGCCTCGTGGGTGTTCGACCGCTATTCAAATGCCCGGATGCAGGCTCTCGAAAAAAAATGGTTTTCGTATTTTTAAGATGTATCATGAAATATCTATTGATTCTCCTTTTCGTTGCCGGCACGTCCGCGCGTGCGCAAATTACCATGGACATCGCCTACGATAGCGCCGTACGGAAGTATCACATCGGCTCATACACCTACCATGAGGATTTCAAAGGCCACCGCGGATATGGTGCCCCGCTGATTCTTACCGCTGATGGTGGAGCCGCCGCGTTCGGCGGGGGCGATGAAGGAGCAATGCTGGTCAAGCTTGGCAAGACGGGCAAGCTCGAATGGAAGCGGACTGTTAAGCCGAAAGGCGACGAGATGGAGCCCCAAAGCGTTGTAGAGGACAGCAACGGAAACTTCTATGTCTTCATACTGGTGTACGACCGCACGAAGTATCGCGGCGGCACCGAACGGGTCGTCTTCTTTAACAAGACGGGAACCCCCGTGTGGGACAAATACCTCGGCTCGTTCACACTGTTGAACAACCCTACCGTTGATTATATCAAGGCAGCCGCTGACGGAAGGATTGCGCTGCGCGGACACGTGGTGAGGGAAGCGCCGGAGGAAGGAAAGGATCCCTCCTACCTTTTTTGGGAAGCCTGGCTGGACAGCCAGGGTGGTCTCACAGAAAAGACAGGCGAGGTAATTGACTGGGCGAACCCGGAGTGGAAAAAGAAATTTTCGCCTGAGTAAAAGGGGCATTTTTTCGAGGCAGCTGGCCAGAAGGTGAGGTGGTTCTGGCTGCCGCTGCCGGCGGTAATAAAAAAAATCCCTGCGCGAACTGATCGGACAGGGATTTTTCATTCTCACCGACAGGCTACCAGCCCGGATTGTTGGGTTTCAGATTTGGATTATTTCTGAAATCGGCGGCGGGCAGGGGAAGCAGGAGATGTTTCGCCTGAAGGGTGGCGCCGTTCAACGTCGCCCCGTCGAAGTCTACAAAGGTGTTGGTGCTCATGTTCAGTACCTTTCGCAGTCGGATCATGTCAAACCAGGTGATGCCTTCATAGCTCAGTTCGTGCCAGCGTTCTTTCAGGACGGCGTCACGAAAGCTCGCCTGCGTAAAGGTAGCGAGATCGGCCGTCGTCAGGTTTGCCCGGTCGCGAATGGCCTTCAGCGCGTTATAGGCCTCCGCGGTTGGACCAGATACCTCGTTCTGCGCCTCGGCATACATCAGCAACACCTCAGCGTACCTGATCAGTGGATAATTTAATCCTGAATTTCCGGTACCTGGAGAGCCGGGCGCACCATTCGCAGGGGTGTCAAAATGCTTGTAAACGTACGACCGGTTGAGTGCTATCGGGGCACCTGTGCCGGCACCGAGGAAATAATTCCTGAAGTAAAATCCCTTTTCCTCGACACGTCTGTCGCCAGCCTCGTAAGTGGCAAGAAAACTGGCGGTGGGTACGGTAGTTCCTACTTCGCCCGATGCCGTGATATTCGTGTTGTTCGGCAGAAATTTATCCTGGTAGCCGGCATTGGCAATACCCGCGGCATACTGGATCATGAACAAATGTTCTAGCGTGTTTTCTTTTGCGGGATTGTGCAGGTCATCGTAGATCGGAAACAGCGCGATCCTGCCTGGGTTCGCGGCCGCATAGTCGATGATTTCTTTGGCCTTGGCCGCCGCTTTTTCATAGTAGGAGACGCCTTTGTTCAGCGGATAACCCGCCATTGTGAGATATACTTTTGCAAGAAGCGCTTTCACCGAAGCCTGGGAAGCCAGGCCGGACGCGTCGGTCATGGGAAACGCTGCCGCCTCCGCCGCAAGCAGATCTTCTTCAATGAGCTGGTAAACACTTTCCGTGGAAGCGCGCGAAGGATTCACATTCGGATCTGTCCACACATAGATTGGTTTGGTGATCAAGGGCACATCGCCCCATAACCTGACGAGCCAGAAATAATGCAGGGCCCTCAGGAACCTGGCGTGCGCCACCCACTTGGTTGTGTTGGCAGGCACAATGTTGGGTATGGTGGGAATTTTTTCGATCGCCAGGTTGGCATTCGCGATGCCATCATACAATTGTCTCCACCACTGAGACAGCAACAAATTGTCTCCGGTATGCTGAAAACTGTACAGTGTGTTGAGATCCGAATTCTGCCCGGTCTCAGTCTCCGCAGTTCCGCTCAAGGCTTCGAGCATCTGGAAGTTGGAGACAAAAATTCCGGCGCCATCCGCGTGAAATCGCAGATTTTCGTAGATGCCATAAACTGCTGCATCGGCATCCTCGGGAACTTGAAAAAAAGTTTCCGGCTCAATGTTCGATGGATCTTCTTCGGTGAGAAAATCCGAGCAACTGGTCGCGGCTAGGAAGACCAAGGACATCAGGGTCTTGCTTATTGTATAGATTGAGAATTTCATTTTGTCAATTGTTTGTATTGAACACTCATAATCCAAGGCTCACACCGAACATATAAACTGTCGGCTTGGGGTAATCAAAGAATGTCTGTCCCTGGGCGAACGGATTCGTGTAGGTCGAAACCTCCGGGTCGTTGCCGCTGAATTTGGTCTGCAGGAAAAAATTCTGGACAGAAACATAAAGTCTCGCCCTGCTGATATGCGCCCTTTCCGACACGGCGCCGGGCACGTTGTACCCGATCACGAGATTCCTGCCGCGAATGAAGGAACCATCTTCCACCCAATGCGTATCAA
>DASPNN010000068.1:0-4234 GCA_035626495.1 Chryseosolibacter sp. | reverse complement strand
GCGATGTGCTTGCGAAGTATATTCCAAAGAACGACTTCAGCGCGTTGAAAATACCCCTGGTAGTGGCGGCAACGGACATCAAACGCGGCAGGATCGAATACTTTTCGCAGGGTGAGTTGTTTCCCGCCGTCCTCAGCTCTTGTTGCGTCCCGGCTGTGTTCGACCCATATTTGTTTCATGGCGCTGCATACATTGATGGGGGCGTGCTCGACAATTTGCCCTCGAAAGCAATTCGCGACAAGTGCGACCTCATGATCGGGTCGCACTGCAATTTTATCTCCTCGGAATTTGATGTGAAAAACCTGAGAACTGTCATAGAGAGAAGCTTGCTCATGGCAATCAACGGCAATACGACCATTAGCAAAAGTCTGTGCAATATTCTCATCGAGCCTCCGGAAGTGGGGAAATTCAGCGGCTTTGACATCAGCAAAGCAAGGCTGATCTTCGAGGCGGGATATGAATACACGAAAGAAACATTTTCAATCGATCAACTTGAACTCCATGGCAACTGAACGATCTTTCAAGGAACAAATATTGGCGGGTATTCCCGAGGGCCTGCCGGCTGCGAAACCATACGATGACCGCGTGAGCCATGCTCCGAAACGCAGGGACATTCTGAGTGTGGAAGAGAGAAAGCTCGCCGTAAAAAATGCGTTGCGCTACTTTCACCCGCGCCACCATCAGGTCCTTGCTGCTGAATTTCATGAAGAGCTGCAGAAATACGGTCGCATCTATATGTATCGGTTCCGGCCCGATTATGAAATGAAGGCGCGACCAGTCAACGAATACCCGTTCAGGTCACTGAGCGCGGGCGCTATCATGGTTATGATCCAAAACAATCTTGACCCGGCGGTTGCCCAGCACCCCCATGAACTGATCACCTATGGTGGCAACGGTGCCGTCTTTCAAAACTGGGCACAATACCTGCTCACAATGAAATACCTGGCCGAAATGACCGACATGCAAACATTGCACATGTATTCCGGTCACCCCATGGGATTGTTTCCATCGTCACCCGACGCGCCACGGGTTGTAGTCACCAACGGCATGATGATCCCCAATTACTCCAAGCAGGATGACTGGGAAAAATTCAATGCGCTGGGGGTAACCCAGTACGGACAAATGACGGCTGGGTCTTACATGTACATCGGCCCGCAGGGCATTGTCCATGGAACTACGATCACAATCCTGAATGCCGGGCGCAGGTTACCCGGTCCGGGTGGCTTGGCTGGCCGGCTGTTCGTATCGTCAGGGCTGGGGGGCATGAGCGGAGCACAACCCAAGGCGGCAAAGATCGCGGGATGCATCTCCGTCGTGGCGGAAGTCAATGAAAAAGCGGTATCGAAACGATTTTCTCAGGGCTGGGTGGACGAAGTGATTAACAGCCCGCAATCGCTTGTCACACGCCTGAAACAGGCAACCAAAAAAAAGGACGCGGTTTCCATCGCGTACCAGGGAAACGTTGTTGATGTATGGGAAATACTTGACCGTGAGGGCATTCAGGTTGACCTCGGCAGCGACCAGACGTCGTTGCATAACCCTTGGGCTGGGGGTTACTACCCCGTCGACCTTACGTTTGAACAAGCTAACGAGATGATGGCATCCCACCCTGAAAAATTCCGCGGCTTGGTTCAAAGCACCTTGCGGCGTCATGCCGCTGCGATCAATCGTCACACGCAACGGGGTACTTATTTCTTTGATTATGGAAATGCCTTCCTCCTCGAAGCGTCGCGCGCGGGCGCCGATGTGATGGCGCCGAATGGAATCGATTTCCGGTACCCTTCTTATGTTCAGGACATTATGGGCCCGATGTGCTTTGACTACGGCTTCGGGCCTTTCCGCTGGGTATGCGTTTCCGGAGACGAAAAAGATCTTGCCCAGACCGACGCGATCGCCTGCTCAGTGCTAGAAAGAATGTTGACGACGTCCCCGACTGAAATCCACGCACAGCTAAACGACAACATTCAGTGGATCCGTGAAGCCCGGAACAACAAGCTTGTCGTGGGCTCACAGGCGCGGATCCTCTATGCGGACGCGGCGGGACGGATCAATATTGCGAAAGAGTTCAACAAGGCGATCAGGACTGGAAAGATCGGGCCGATCGTTTTAGGTCGCGATCACCACGATGTCTCAGGAACGGACAGTCCGTACAGGGAGACATCCAACATCTATGATGGCTCGCGGTTCACGGCCGACATGGCCATCCATAACGTGATCGGTGATTCGTTCAGGGGAGCCACATGGGTATCGATTCACAACGGTGGGGGAGTTGGCTGGGGAGAAGTGATCAATGGCGGATTTGGCCTGGTCCTTGATGGTAGTGAAAAAGCAGAACGCGACCTGCAGAATATGCTTTACTTCGACGTGAATAACGGTATTGCCCGGCGTGCGTGGGCGAGAAATTCCCACGCTTTGGCGACGATTAAGAGGGAGGGGCAGCTTAACAAAGAATTTCAGGTTACTTTACCTCAACTGGTCGATGAGGCGATTATCGACCAATGCTTTCGCTTCTGAAATGTTTTTCTAATTTTGCCCGTACTAAACAAAAATTTAACTCATGAAAAAAAATGTATTAACCCTTTTGGCTGTACTTGTAACTTTTTTGGCAGCTAACGCCCAAGTCCCTCAGGGCACTGTTCTTGTTGGCGCCGCCTCAAATTTGCAATTCTCTTCCGTAAGCCCGGACGGTGGTGACAACTACAGCGACCTGACACTTGACGCGAAGGTCGGATATTTCTTCGTCGAAAACCTCGCCGGTGGCCTTCGACTTCGTTTTGACAAGCTGGATGATTTCTCTACGAGTTACGTCGGTGTATTTGGCAGGTATTACATCAACGGTAATATCATCACTGGTCTGTCTCTCAGCTCCTTTTCGATGGATCCGGGCGGTTCTTTTGAAAAATCCAGTGCGATGGTGATTGGGCTCGAAGGCGGTTATGCTGCATTTCTCACGGACAACATCGCGATCGAGCCCACGCTGAACCTTGATCTCTTTTCTGGCGATATAGACCAGACCAGTTTCGGATTCAACGTAGGATTTTCGTTGTACTTGAACAGGTAACTTAACATACACTTCATATGAAAACAAAATTTTCTCTTTTGGCCCTGTTGTGTTTTGCCACAACGCTGGCATTCTCCCAGGCGGAGTTTGCCATCGGTCTCAAGGCGGGTCCGAACTTTGCAAGCATCAACACCGATGCTTCGGCAGCGGACAACTATAAGAGCAGGACGGGCTTTCACGGCGGTGCGTTTGCGCTGATCAAGATCACCAAGATCGGCATCCAGCCAGAAGTCATTTTTTCCCAGCAAGGATCAAAAGTGGAGATTGACAACGAAAACTACGAGAACAACTTTTCGTACCTCAACATCCCGATCATGCTCAAGCTTTATCTGGCTGCAGGTATCAACCTGCAACTCGGTCCACAGTTCGGCTTTGTCACGAAAGCTACCGGCCCGGTTTACAACTCCGTGACACAAGAATGGAGCGAGGAGGATGTGAAGGAAACGCTGAAGGGAAGCGACATCAGTGCCGGCCTTGGTGCCGGATGGGACCTGCCTTTCGGGCTGACCATCGATGCGCGCTATAACCTCGGATTGTCCAGGATGAACGACAAGGATCAGCCGGACGAAGCCAAAAACCAGGTGTTCCAGCTTTCATTGGGATATAAGCTGTTCAAGCTCGGAAAATAATTCTTGAGATAGTAAGTGAAAAGCCACCGGGAGGTGGCTTTTTTTATTCTATTACGATCAGATAATAATTCTTTTTGCCTTTCTGCGCCAACAGATATTTGTTTTGCAACAGGTTAAAATCCACTTTTTGATTCGGGTCGTCGACGCGGATCTTGTTGATGCTGACTCCGCCACCCTGGATCATTTTCCGCGCTTCCCCTTTCGAAGGAAACACTAGCCCATCCGTTGCTACCGACAAGAGGTCGGTGACGTTTGATACGGCCTTGAACGCGTCTTTGCTGATTGTTCTTTGCGGCACTCCTTCAAATACCGACAGCAGGGTGGCCTCGCTGATACCCTGTAGGTCTTCCGTTGTCGACTGGCCAAAAAGGATGTTCGATGCCTTCACGGCATTTTCAAATTCCGTTTTCCCATGAACCCTTGTTGTGATATCGCGGGCAAGGATCTGCTGAAGTTTCCTGAGGTGGGGTGCCGCCGTGTGCTCGGCAATCCATCCGTCGATCTCCTCCCGCGAAAACAAAGTAAATATCCGGATGAAGTTCGC
>DASPNN010000067.1:0-2771 GCA_035626495.1 Chryseosolibacter sp. | reverse complement strand
CAGGGTCAAGGCCGCGATATCCTGGAGGCCACTGCCGGCGTTGGCAGTTATCGCGGAACACTTTCCTTCAGCTACATTCACAACTGGCGGTTTGGGAACAACGAACGGATTGGCATCGGGGCCGGCGCCAGGCTCACGAGCTTCTTGGGCTCGAACCTTTACTACATTACCGCTCCCGCGATACTTACATCCGGCAGCAGGAGTCCGCTCATCCTGTTTAAAGAAAACATCGTGGAAAACATCGACTCGGTCCTGATCGGATCTCCTCAGGTAAATTCTTTAAACGTTTGTGTTAACCTGGAATACCGTTTCTCGCGAAAACTCACAGCCGGATTCAACATCGATGCAATTGGCTTCTCATTGGGCAAAACCAAGCGCGCCAACTACATCAACGGCTCGGAAGGCCGGATGACGCATGCTTCACCCACACCCTGGAACATTCTGCTGATCAGCGACAATGACCGTGGGTCGCTCAACTCTGAATTTTACGCACGGTATACGATTTCTCCGGTATTGGCCATTAAGGCAGGTGCGCAGTTCCTTTTCACAGAGTACACTACCGAGGCACCGGTGCAGCAAGAGCCGATGGCCAACGACCGGTTCAGAAACAAAGCGTTGTTATTTGCGCTGGGGTTAACATTTAATCCAGGTTCCAATGAATAATAAATGCCTGATCTTTTTTCTATTCCTAATTGCATGTGAAGCCGATGAGGGATCGCTTACCACCGCTCCTCCCGGGCCGGACATTGATCTGTCGGGCGCCACATTGGTAAAACAGGGAATGTTCGTTGGCATCAACCATGTGGCTATGGGTACGGTGTCAATCTTCCAACATGATGGCAAATACGTTCTGGTACTCGATCCATATTCGTCGCAAAATGGCCCGGATCTGAAAGTTTACCTCAGTAAGGATGAAGCTGCGTCTGAGTATATCCGCGTAGGAAATCTTCAGGCAACAATGGGAAAGCAGTCATATGCTGTTCCAGGCTCACCCGCTCTGGATGACTACAGTTTTGTTCACGTCTGGTGTGAAAAATACGACGTGGAGTTTGCGAGGGCCAAACTCCAATGATCCCTTTTGCAAAATACCTTTACCTGCTCGTTCTTTTCAGTGCGATACATCCGGTTTGCGCCCAGGCCCTCACGGCCATCGATTCCTTATCCTCGATCGAATTCCGCATCCGCAACTTCGGCATGATGGTCGAGGGAACCTTGTCCGGCCTGGAAGGGACCGTAAATCTGGATCTCCAGCATCCCCCGCGCAGCCAGGTCACACTTTCTGCGAAGGCCCTCACGATCGAAACCGGAATTTCCCTTCGGGATAAACACCTGCAGAAAAAAGAATATTTCGATGGCGATTCATTTCCGTACCTGAAGTTTGTTTCAGAGAATATTTCGAAGGCCGGCGGCAGATGGATGATCACGGGCCATTTACACATAAAAAAAACAGCCATGCTCGTGTCTGTGCCGGTGACGGTCAACGAAGAAAAAGATGCGTGGTATCTCCGGGGGCACTTCAGCATAAACCGGCTGGATTTCGGTGTCGGTCCAAAGAGTCTCGCGTTGGCAGACGATGTGGCCGTCAACTTTGTAATTGCTGCAAAACGTGACGAATCCCAAAAATAATTTAGGCGCCCGGTTGCGTATGTAATCGGCGACCGCCAATGTGGTTGTATTCAACTGCAGTCCGCAATATCTCCGCCACACTCCACGCCTGGGCTATGCATCCGCCGGGCTTGTATGGCGGATCACCGTCAAAAATCTCAGAGACCGATCCGATCCCACCTTCATCGAGGTGAGGCAAAAAATTCGTCAGCAATTTTGTGCATTCGCGCCTGCCGTTATCGCCCTCGATCCGCATGACGGCATCAACATAGATGCCCAGCAGATGACTCCACACGGTCCCCTGATGGTAGGCGGAATCCCGGCTGGATGTATCGCCCCGGTAACTCGGCCGGTAGTCGGGATGATCGCGAGAAAGACTGCGAAGACCAACCGGCGTCAGGAGCTTTTCACGGACACACGACAAGACGGACATACCCCGATCCCGTCGCAGCAGATCAAAGGGAAGAGCGACAGCATAAAGTTGGTTTGGCCGCATATCGCTGACGTTACGGTCGCCGTCAACGCAATCGAAGAGGCAACCCTGTGTTTCGTTCCAATACAATTCGTTAAACCGGATCCGCACCTTCGCAGCCTCGGCCGCAAACGAGCCGGCGAGGGCTTTATCTCCATTGTGTTTCAACACCGCTGACATGATGGAAAGCGCATTAAACCACAGCGCATTGATCTCGACCGGTTTTCCCGTCCGCGGAGTAACCACCCAATCGCCAACCTTCGCATCCATCCAGGTTAGCTGAACGCCTTCCTGGCCGGCAGATAATAGTCCGTCAGCGTCAACTCGGATATTGAAACGCGTTCCGCTGTAATGCCATTCGATGATCTCCTTGAGCACCGGAATGATCTCGGAAACAAAACCATCGTCTTTCGTATATTGATGATACTTGAATAGGGCATGAAAAAACCATAGGGTGGCATCGACGGTATTATATTCCTGTCCTTCACCCGATTCCACGAACCGGTTGGGCAGCATTCCCTGGCTTACACTTCCCGCAAATGCGCGGAGAATCTTTTTTGCGTCGTCAAACCGGCCAGTGGCCAGGCACAGACCTGGCAACGCGATCATCGTATCGCGGCCCCAGTCACTGAACCATGGATAACCCGCAATAATCGTTTTAAGTCCGTCGTCGCGCGTGGCAATAAATTGGTCT
>DASPNN010000066.1:0-7204 GCA_035626495.1 Chryseosolibacter sp. | reverse complement strand
CTCCTTGCCGCCTTCAAGGAATTCCCTTCCGAGCGGTGTAAAATGCAGTTGGTTGTTGACGCGGTAAAACACCTGTGCGCCCAGGTGGTTTTCGAGTTCCTTGAGCTGATGGCTCAGCGCCGACTGCGTTAAAAACAACCGCTCGGCAGCTTTGGTCAACGAACCGAACCGGGCCACTGTATCGACAAGTTTAAAATGCCGGATTTCTATCATATAAAAAAGTAAGTCTGCTCTGACAAAGTAAGGCAAAGTTTGCCCGGCTTCCGCCGCGACCGTGGCTGAAAAAAACTAATGACGGACGTGAGGCAAATTCATAGCGGCTACTCGTATGCGTGATACCATCCGGATTTCACAACGACGCCACGGGCGATAATAAAATAAACATAGTCGTGATAACCGCGCCAGAAATAGATAAGCCTGGCTTTTTCAGTGATGTCGGGCGGTCCCATCAGACGGATGACTTTTCTTCGGCTCCTCCCCTCGAGCTTGGTCGCAAGATGTTCAAGGACGCGATGATAGTCGCTCTGCCAGCGGCGTTCGCGGCAATCGATGCTGCGCAGCCGCTGATATTCGGTCGCCAGTTCTTTCAGCGCCAATCCCCCCATTGTTCCATCGGCGTAAATGCTTGCACAACGCGCCTCGGATTCGAGGGGATTTTTGCCTTCCTGGGCATGGCTTGCAATGGATAGCCCGAGCACGATCATCGGGATCTTAAGCAACTTTTCACTCCATCTTCGAAGCCAATGGTGCATGTCGTTGATCTTTTGAACCAATTGCCGCCGTCTAAGCCAACGTTTTTAAATGATCGCGGAGTATGTCGACGCCTATGGGTTCGCGGTAAAATTCATGGCCGAAGCCCTGCACAACATTCTCATTCATGCCAAGGCTGTAATGCCAGTGTGTGTCGGGACGGTTTTGATCGTTGGACCCGAAATAGAGTTTGATGCCAGACTGCGGGGCCTTTTTCTCGAATCGCAGCCGGGTTGAGGAAAAACACAGAAGCGATTGAACTTTGAGACCCCGCTCGATCGCGCGCCACAAAATCACCCCACCGATACTTAGTCCGACAGCCATGGTGATTTGCGCGGAATATTCGGATGCAAGCCTGGTCGCGGCGAGGTCTATGCCGTGCCCGACAAGGTACCGGTGTCTTTTGTCTTTGTCCGGTTCGTATTCAATGCCTCCGAGCGTCCGCGAATCAACTTTGATAACCCGGTGGAAATGCTCGATGACTTCAGGCAAATCTTCGAGCGCCGGCGGTTCCGGAAGGAATTCACCATCGATATCCGACACGATAACGAGTAGACTCAACGCCATGCTTTTTTATGCCAGCTCCCTGAGGGCTGCGATTAATCCTCACATTTTTTGAAAGCGCCTTCGGCAGCATCACTGCTTCACAACCCGGTAGCTCCGGTGTTTTCCGTCGACGACGATTCGGATCACGTAGACGCCGGGTGCGAGCATACTCATATCGATCGACAACCCATCGGCGATCCGGCGTTGAGTGTGCTTCACCGGTGTACCGAGGGCTGTGAATATCCGAAGAGATTCGGATTCTTTACACGCACAAATCAGCTCACCCTCGACCGGGTTTGGATAAAGTCGCAGTTCGGCGCCGACCGGCGCCTCGACGTCCGTCACAAGGGTGACTTGCAGTTCGCGGCTGACCGGTGTGGCGGCGACATATTCATCGTTGCCATCCTGTGAGGCAGTGATCGTCGTCGTGCCGTCGCCAACAATAGTTACGGTGTTCCCGGATATGGATGCGACGGATGGGTTACTGCTCACATAGTTGACAGCAAGTCCCGAGCTCGCGGTAGCTGAGAGCGTGAATGGGTCGTCTTCGGTCGTCTTTGGCTCAAGGGATGCAAATGTGATCTCTTGTGCCCGCTTGCTGACGACAAGCTCACGTTGCACAGGGTTCGCGGCATTGTAATTCGCATTGCCGGCCTGGGACGCGGTGATAACCGTCGTGCCGGCGGCCAGGATCGTGACCTGGTTACCGTTGATTAGCGCGACAGCCGGGTCACTGCTCGTAAAAGTCACGGCCAATGCGGAGGTGGCGTTTGCAATGACTGAAAATGCCGGTCGCCGACATTTTTAGCCGGTATGGCGTCAAACGTGATGATTTGCGACGCTTTGGTGACAAGCAGCTCCTGCGATGTTTCAGACGCAGTATACACACCGTTGCCGGGCTGCGAGGCGGTGATCGTAGTCACGCCCGCGCCCACGATGGTCACCATTTTACCATTGACCGTAGCCACACTGGTGTTGCTGCTTGAAAAAGAGATCTCGAGACCTGACGTTGTAGAAGCGGACAGTTCAAATGGAGTGGCGCCGAACACTTTGTCAGGGATATCGTCAAAGGTGATCAGTTGGCTTGCCTTGGTGACTTCCAGCGTCCGCGTGACGTCCTCGGCTGCCAGATGGTTTTGGTCGCCCGCCTGTGAAGCTGTGATGATGGTCGTTCCTGCGCCCATAAGCGTAACGGTGTTTCCTTCGACGGTTGCAACGGCCTGGTTACTGCTTGTGAATGTGATTGCCAATCCGGATGTCGTCGTAGCTTCGATGGTAAAAGGGTCGCTGTTTACCGCCCGGGCTTCGAGGGGATCAAATGTGATTACCTGCGTGTTCTTGTTCACCACCAGTTCGCGGCTGATCTCTGTGGCGGCCATGTAGTTTCCATCGCCCGATTGTTGGGCTGTAATGAATGCGGAGCCTGCGCCAACGATCGTCACCGAGGTGCCATCGATCACCGCAACCTCGGGGTTGTTGCTGGTAAACACAACACTCATCCCGGACGTGGCAGACGCTGAAAGCTGAAAGGGACTGTCGCCGAATGTTTTTTCGGGCAGCGGTTCGAAAGTAATGGACTGCGCGGCCTTGTCCACCACGAGTGTTTGTTCAACCGGCGTTGCTGCAAAATAATGATCGTCTCCTTCCTGCGATGCGGTGATGGTGGCCGAACCCGCGCCGACGATTCTGATGGAGTCTCCTTCAATTATGGCCACCGAAGTGTTACTGCAAGCAATGCTCACCGGAAGAGACGAGGTAGCCATCGCTTCAATCGGCAATTTCCCACTGCCAAATGTCACCGGTGTAGGGAGGGATTCAAAGCTGATCGACTGGCCTGATTTCGAGACAACCAATACACGATCGGCGGAGGCCGGAAGGTGGTTCGCATCTCCTGCCTGGCTTGCGGTAATTGTAGTTTCTCCCGTGCCTTTGATGGTGACCGTTGAACCGTCGATCTCGGCCACAAGCGTGTCGCTGCTTGTGTACGTGACTGGCAAACCGGAGGAGGTTGTTGCATCGACAACGAACGCCGGACTGTGGTAAGTTCTTTGAGTGATGGGATCGAACGTGATTGTCTGAGTGGCCTTGGTTACTGTCAACGTCCTGGCTACCGGCGTAGCTTCGAAGTATGAATCGTCACCGGGCTGAGATGCGGTGATTGTCGTCTCTCCTGCCCCGACAATGGTCACTGTATCGCCGTAGACAACAGCAACATCTTCATTGCTGCTGGTGAAAGACATGGGTAAACCCGAGCTTGCGGACGCTTCCAGCGGGAACGCCGCATCCCCGTACGTTTTCGGATCCAACGGTGCGAAAGTGATGGTCTGGGCAGCCTTGACAATAAGCACTTGCTGAACATCTGCTGCCGCATGATAGTTGCTGTCTCCCGCCTGCATGGCGGTGATGGTTACGCTGCCAATGCCGGCGATGGTCACTGTATCTCCGGAAACAGTAGCCACTGCGTGATTATCCGACGAATAGCTCACGCTCAAACCCGAACTTGCGGTGGCCTGAAGCGCAAACGCGCTGTCACCAAGGGCTTTCACACCTAAGGAGTCGAAGGTAATTGTCTGACTCGCTTTATTGACAGTGATGGTTCTCGCGGTCGTTGCGGTGTCATAGCTTGCAGGATCTGACGGTATAAACACGACCGAAAGCAGTTGGTCAGGTCCCGCGTTCAGAATCGTTCCGGCAGGAGGATCGTACTGGAACGTTCCTGCTACACTGGATGAGGCGTTGAGCTGGACCCCGCTCAAAGCGGTACCGTACGTGATTGGCGCAGGCTGCGGCCAGGTGAGTGGCGGTGTGACATTTCCTCCATTCACCCTCGCGATGTAATTGCGGCCAACGCCCTTATAGCTTTTGAATGAACCTGCCACGAGAATGTCATCGTCCGACAGGATCTGGCTTGTAAGAATGTCGGTTGCAGTCAGCGATCCGGACACGAACGTTGGATCCATTGCGCCGGTTGTGGTGACCCTTGCGATGTTCACCCAGCTGTTGCCCCCTGTGTAACGATAGAAGGCTCCGCCAATGACCATTTTGCCGTTCGAAAGCGGAGCGATCGTATAGACAGCACCCGTGATACCCGCGGAAAAAGTATTGTCGAGGCTGCCATCTGCATTCAGGCGGACAATAGCTTGGCGGTTGACGCCATTGAAGCTGTTGAACGTTCCTCCCGCGACGAGCTTTCCTTCATTCTGCCGCACGATCACACGGACATCCTGATCGAACCCGGTTCCCGTCGTGAATGTCGTATCCAGCGCGCCGTCGGGATGCAAGCGTGCGATCCGGCGATTAGACACTCCGTTGTAATTCAAAAATGATCCCCCGATGAGGATCTTGTCCTGGTCCATTGCGATTGCCTGGACGGCGTTATCCGGCCCTCCGCCCGGCTGAAACGTCGGGTCTAGATTGCCGTCCGCGTTGAGACGGGCCAGGTACTTGGTTGCGCTTCCGTTGAAGGTGGTGAAGCTGCCGCCCACAAGTATTTTTCCATCGGGCTGCAGAATGACCGCATGAACCGTGCCGTTGGCTCCGGTTCCCGGGTTGAACAAAGAATCGCTCGTTCCATCGGCGTTCAGCCGCGTAATCCGGCCGCGCGACACCCCCGCCGCAGTTGTGAATTGTCCACCAATCAGTATCTTCCCATCGTGCTGCACCGCGACGGTGTGGACATCGTTGTTCGCTGATGAAACAAACGTCGTATCCAGAACGCCATGCTCGTCTATCTTGGCGACGCGGCTTTTTGCTTTGTTGTTATAAGCGAGAAAATCCCCGACGATCAGGATGTGGTTGTCGGCAGTGCGCGCGGAACCCAGAATCGTGCCATTAGCCCCGCCCTGGAAGTTGAAAGCGGTATCGGCAGCTCCCGTCGGGAGTACGCGCATAAAGCAACGGCGAACGAGGCCGCCATAGATAAAAAAATCGCCGCCAATGAGGACATTCCCCGCTGTGTCTAGCGCGACCGAATAGATATCGAGGTCAGAGCCATTCGCCGATTGGAACGTTGTGTCAATGGCTCCATCCACATTGATTCTCACAAGGTGCTTCGCCCCCGCTCCCCTGTATGTCGTGAATTGGCCGCCCGCGACGATCTTGCCATCGGGCTGCATCGCCATATCGTAGAATGTGTTGTTCAGGCCCGATCCGGGCAGGAAAGACCCGTCAAGTGACCCGTCGGTATTTAGCTGCGCGAGCGTGGACCTTGCGATGCCATTATACTGGTGAAAGTTCCCGCCGATCACAATTTTCCCATCGCTACGGAGCAGGATCCTTCTGACAATTCCGCTTGCGCCCGTGCCGGAATTGATAAATCCGGGGTCGGCGATGCCATCCGTATCCAAACGCGCAATCCGGTTAAAGCCCGAGGCCATATAGTTCGTGAACTCTCCCGCAATCAGAATTTTTTGATCCGGTTGGACTTCGATGTCATGTATGAAATTGTTCGCCGCGGTGGGAGTCGCGAAGGTCGTGTCGAGGCTGCCGTCGTAGTGCAGTCGCGCCAGATAAGTGACCGCCCGGCCATTGATGCTGGTGAATTCGCCGCCGATCAGGATCATGCTATCGCTTTGCACCGCGATTGCCTGGACTTTCCCATTCGCCCCCGTTCCCGGATTGAATGTGGCATCGAGGGTGCCGTCCGCATTGATGCGCGCAATGCGATTGCGCGAAACACCTCCATAGGATGTAAACAAGCCTCCGATCAGGATCTTCCCGTCGGGTAATGGGGCGATCACGCGTACTTCGTGGTTTGCCTTGTTTGCCAGGAAGCCAGGTTCCTTACGCCCTTGCGAATTGACACGCGTAATATACGATGCCTGTTCACTGTTGTAAGTGCTGAGCGAGCCACCAACCAGGTATGATCCATTGGGCTCAGCAACAATGGCATAGACGCGGCTGTTCGCCCCGTAGCCTGTCCCGTTGCCTTCGTCAAGCGGATTAAACCCGAGGTCAACGGTGCCGGGCTGTGCGCCTGCGCGGTTTCCAAGTAGCCATAACGTTGCAATGAAAAATAAGAGACTGACCCGAGGGCCTGAGAGGGTATAGGTTTCCAAATTGAGAAGTTGAGTCTTTTCTCAAAAATACCAGCGACGGATGATATTACCAAGTGTTCTTTTTGTCAATTTAGCGTTGCGTAATCGATGTGCGCGCACGCGTTTGAAAACAAGCTGCTTGGTGCCGCCCAGGTCGATGACGTGATTTAGCCGAACCGTTGTTAGCTGTGTATCAAGTCACGCACCGGGGGAACGGCGCAGATCCATGTTACAGCACTTGACGACATTCTTGCCGATGCTGATCGCAGATAAAAATCTTGAACACTGGATCGATCATTTCTACGGTTATGGATCATGGCATGCCGCGTTTTGGTTTATCGGGTACGAAGAAGGCGGCGGAGATATTCCCGAAGAAGTGGCCGAGAAACTGAATTATTTTCACGCGGCGCATTCTGCAACCACCACGCCTACCCTATGCGATATTCGCCAACTCTACCGCAGCGTCACTTTCCGGGTGGAGGGACCAAGGGCACCGCTGTACAAGAACCTCCACGATTACCGTTTTGGCAATAACGCGGTACAGCATGGCGAATGGAAAAATCTTATCGCCTTCGCCCACGGTTACCGGAACGAGAAAGTTCCCGACCTGCTCCAATATCAGAAGACCGACTTTGCATCCCCGGAAGGCAGCCGGGAAGCCTTGATCCGGTTGTATCCTTTACCGAGTCCGCACAATCATGCCTGGTACTATGGCTGGCTTGATATGCCGCGATTTAACTTTCTGAAAACGCGCGCCCTCTACCAACAGCACTTATATGAACGCCGCATTGGCCAGGTCATCGAAAGCATCACGACCTTCAAGCCGGAAGTCGTGGTGATGTACGGCATGGATAACATCAACAGCCTGAAGA
>DASPNN010000065.1:0-2851 GCA_035626495.1 Chryseosolibacter sp. | reverse complement strand
GGCACCATGCTTATCACAGATAAGAATGGCCTGGGTGAAGAAGGCAGTGCCATAAATTTCAAGACAATTCACAATAAACTGAAGTTCGAGTTAAACCAGAAGGCGATTGAGGCGTCAAACCTCAAGGTCTCCGGTGCACTCTCTTCTATGGCGATATTGATTTAATGGGTTGTTTGGAAGCCCTGCCCTCAGGAAACGGGGGTGGGGTTTTTCCTATTAAAATCGTAGATTAGTGTCCCATCGAAACTTTTTAATCTATGAAAAAGATTCTGTTCATCATTCTAACGGTTTTCAGCCTCGGGCAGGTTGCTGCTCAGGAAAGGCCCACCCATGAGATTCACGCCGCGATGCTTTACAACTTCATCAAGTATGTGCAATGGCCGAATGAAGGCGAGGCGGGAGATTTTATCGTGGGTGTGCTGGGCGAAGAGAATGTGTTCAATACCCTGAAGACGTGGTACGATGGCAAACCTAAGGGCACAAAAAAATACGTAATCCGGAAGTTGGCCAGCGCAGCCGAGGCGGGCGATTGCCAGGTGGTTTACGTTGGAAAATCAAAGAGCAAGGAGTTTGAAAATATCAAGTCGAGCGTTGCAGGAAAATCGATTCTGACAATTACCGATGGAAACGGTCTTGGACAAAAGGGAAGCTGTATCAATTTTAAAGTCATCGACGGCAAGCTCAAGTTTGAACTCAATCAGGCGGTAGTTACGTCGGCGAATTTGAAGGTATCCGGGCAGTTGACAAGTATGGCGATCATGATCTAGTCGTAGACGGCCCAGGCCGTTCCGGGCGCCATCGGGTCGGGGCTAAATTTTGAATATGGAAAATGTTGGGATGTATAGGGAATTAGTAGAAAGCTCAGATAACATAATCATTGTTACCGACCCCAACTTCAATATCCGCTACGTGTCGTCGGCGGTTGTCAAAAGCTTCAACATACAGCCTGACCATCTTCTGGGAAAAAATGTTCTAGACTTTGTACCCTCTGAGAAGATCGAAGACTGGAAAAAAAGCCTTGCCACCACGCATGCTGCCTTTACAGGAGAAATTTCCTTGGATGTAGCGAAAGGCAAAAAAGCTTACTTTGATGTTCACGTGTCCAACCTGTTGCACCGGTATGATGTCCAAGGGGTGGCGTTACACCTGCACGACATCACGAAAAAGAAACAGAAGGAAAATGACCTCATCCGGTCCAACCAGCAAATGGACCAGGTGATCTATAAGACAACGCACGATCTGAAAGCGCCTTTAATGTCGGCACTCGGTCTTGTCAACCTTGCAGAGAAAGCCACTGAAGACGAAAAGGGCAGGTATATTCAGATGATCAAGAAAAGCCTGCTGAAACTGGATGCATTCATTGAAGAGATGAATGACTTTTTCAGAAATGAAAAGCTTGCCATCCAGCGAGATCTCATTGGTATTGAAGAAATGCTGAGAGAGGAAATCGAAAACCTTCACAATCTGCCGGAAGGCAGAAAGGTCTCTGTCAGTTTCCACATTGATGGCGAAACGCCCTTTTACTCGGACACGATCCGGGTCAAGACAATCGTGACCAACATTTTGTCGAACGCAATCAAGTACAGTGATCCGAAAAAAAGTGAACCTTTTATAAGAATTTCTGTTTTATTAAATGAAGAATTTTGTCAACTTCGCATAGTTGATAATGGAATTGGCATAGATTCCAAATTTCAGGATAAGATCTTTGATTTGTTTTTCAGAGCAACCACACAGTCGCAAGGGACAGGAATCGGGTTGTTCATTGTTAAAGACACCATTCAGAAATTAAGGGGAACAATAGATGTAAAGTCTACGTTGGGTGAAGGTACCGTATTTGATATCCGCATCCCAAATCAAATATTTCAGCCGGTCGAGGCTGACTAAGAAATACGCGCAGGGGCGCAGAGTTTTTATAGAGAGGGTCTTTTCTCTGCGTTCTCTGTGCGTTATTTTCTGGATCCCCGGTCGCTCCTCATTTCTGCTCACAATTACCGATGCCGCTTGAGTCGTTTATAGATCAAACGGGGTCTGAAATCCGCCTTAGCGGTAGCCCGACGCGAATCGTTTCCCTCGTACCATCCCAGACCGAATTGCTTTACCACCTGGGTCTTGAGCCTTTTGTTGTCGGTATCACGAAATATTGTGTACACCCTACACAATGGAGGGAATCGAAAACGGTTGTTGGTGGTACCAAGACCCCCGACCTGGAAGTCATCAGCCGACTGCAGCCGCAGCTCATCATCGGCAATAAAGAGGAAAACCGAAAAGCGGATATTCAAGCGCTGCGATCCAATTTTCCAGTCTGGATCAGCGACGTCGGGAACCTGGACGACGCGCTGGGTATGATTCGATCCGTCGCGGCCATGACAGACACCTACACAATAGCCTCTGGGATCATTGGCCAGATCGAAGAAGGGTTTGCAAGAATTAAGAAAGGGCCGCCGAAAAGCGCACTGTACCTGATGTGGCGTAAGCCCTGGATGGCTGCCGGTGCTGGTACTTTTATTGATGCCATGCTCGGAAAAATTGGACTAAGAAATTGCATCGGTGATCGGCGACGGTATCCGGAATTGACTCCCGATTTGATCGCAGCAATCACGCCGGAAATTGTCTTCCTGTCATCCGAGCCATTTCCTTTCCGTGAGAAGCATGTAAAGGAAGTTCGGGCGCTGTGGCCGCAATCCCGGATCTTGCTCGTCGACGGAGAGATGTTTTCGTGGTATGGTAGCCGGTTGATTCAGGCAGCAGATTACTTCAGCGCCCTTGCTCTTGACTAGGTCATTAAAAACCCCATGTTGGCCAAGTCGTCCCAGAACCGAGGGTATGATTTTCGGACCACGAGCGGATTTTC
>DASPNN010000064.1:0-5081 GCA_035626495.1 Chryseosolibacter sp. | reverse complement strand
GTACCAGGTAGCGAACCAGCGCGACTATCCGGGTTGGGGTTTTATGCTTGAAAATGGAGCAACGACGTTATGGGAATCCTGGCAATTTCCTGAAACGGTGCCGTCGCGAAACCACCCGATGTTCGGCTCGATCGACGAGTGGTTTTACCGCTCTCTGTTGGGCATCAATCCGCTTGCCCCAGGCTTTGAAAAAATTCAGATTAAGCCGCAACCCGCCGGTGACCTTGCCTGGGCCAAAGGCAGTTATGAATCCGTTCGCGGCAAAATCGTAAGCGAGTGGAAGATCGAAGACGGCAGGTTTAAATTTACATTTGAGATACCGGCCAACACAACCGCCGAGGTATGGGTGCCGTCCCGGAAGGGGACAAAGGTGATGGCGGAGGGGAAAGACGTTTCTCAGCACGGGGTGCTGAAGGTCATTCGCGTTGAAAACGGCTACATGGTCCTGGGATGCGGCTCGGGAGCTTATGAGCTGGAAGCGGAATATAGATAGTCAATGTCCCGGGCTGCGCTGAATTAGTTTCTTGCCGGGCGATTGCGGCAATACTTATAAACTTGTTAGTTTCAATACGGAACAATCACCAAGTCAACCATGACCGTAAAAACCTTCGCTTTCTTATTGACGGGCCTCATCATGATGGCCTGCCAGCGAAAGACCGAACAGATCGGCCCCATTCCGAACTACGATTCCCTGCGCATCGCACTTGAAAAAATGCACGACGAAGATCAGGAGATCCGCAGGATCCTCGTCGACTCGATCGGATTTGATTCGCCGGAGGCCGGTTACTATATCAAAAGAATGCAGCAGGTCGATGCACGCAACCAGGATAACATAAAGGTGATACTTCAACGCTATGGATGGATCCCGAAAAGCAAGATCGGTGTAAAGGCGTCAGAGGCATTCTTTTACATTGTTCAGCATTCTGATGTCGAGTTGATGGAAAAATATTTCCCTGAATTCAAACGGCTGGCCGGTATCGGTGAAGCGGATCCGGTTCATGCAGCCATGATGGAGGACAGGCTCCTCATGTGGAAAGGCCACAAACAATTATATGGCACGCAGGCGGGTGACTTTCGTCCGGATAAGAAGATGGCGATCTGGCCAATCGAAGACCCCGAGCACGTCAATGAGCGCCGCCGGAAAATCGGTTTTACCAAAACGGTAGAAGAGTACGCAAAAGACATTGAGGCCACATATGATCCAAACGAACAGGTTCCTGTCACGGATCAGTGATTTTTGGTAACTCCTTTTAGCACCCGGCCGACGAGAAACCAGATGAGGGCGGGAACAGCAGCACTTAAAGCCAGCGCCAGTCCCGGATTTTCAAGACCGGAATAGCCGATGTATGCATACACAAATCCCATCGGAACGGAGCCGCAAAGCAGCGCGACATGAAACCGGATGGAATTCATTCTTGTCAGGCCGGCCATGCAGGCGATTACTTCGGGAAAAACCGGCAACCATCTGGAAAGAACGACGATCCACGCTCCGATTTCTTTTCGGGCAAGTTGTTTTCCCTGGTTGTAATCCCGGCTTCCGAGAATGAAAGTCGCAGCCCTTTCACCAATCATCCTGCACAACCAGTAACCCGCCGCGCCGGCAAGAAAGGATCCGCCCCCACCGATCAGCCCGCCGCCTAATGGACCGTAAACATAACCAAGCGCCGACATGATCACCGTCGCAGGCAGAGGCAGTAAAAGATCGCCCATCAGTAAAATAATCCCGGCAAGCCATGCCCATGCCCCGAACGATGTCAGCCACACAACTGAACCATGCTCCGAGAAGATGCTGGTAAAGGCATCGCCCCAAATGAAAAAGATCATAAGCACGATCGCCGCCAGCACAACAAAAAGGAGAAGAAGTCTCATGAGCGCAGAAATTGGCCGGCAAAATACCGGTACTTCAAACAGGAAGAAAATTTCGGCGATTTTGCTTAGTTTTCCATCACCAAAAATTCACACGCCCATGAGCAAGCCGCAGCCCCGGCAAGTCGATCCGGCCCTTGTTCCATCCCTGGCCGCAGCCATCGTAAAGCAAGTCCGCTTTCCAATGCTCGCGACTATTGACGGCGATCAGCCTCGCGTCCGTCCGGTGTCACCCGTTCGGACGGATGGGTTTACGATTTTTGTGGCAAATCTCAAAAGCTATGGAAAGACCGCCGAAATTGCGGCGAATGCCAAGGTGGAACTTTGCTATATCGATGATGATCATAACCAGGTTCGCATCACAGGTGTGGCCAGCGCGCTGAACGATCGAAAATTGCTGGAGGATATTTGGAACAGCAACCGGTTGCTGCAGCACTATCTCGGCTCGATCGACAACCCGCAGCTTATTGTATACAAAATCATCCCAACCAGGGTCAGGTACATGCTCGAGTGGGCCCTTGAGTATTTTGAGGTTCCACTTTAAACCTACATCCACATGCGAAGCCTTGCTGTCATATGTTTTCTGATTGCTCTGCCGGCGGCCGGACAGACCATTACCACCGGCCTGCCCCGTAAAATCAACCCCGCTGAAAAGTACCTGTTTTATTTCCATGGTGGTGTCGTGACAAAGCTCGGCAACAACGCCATCAACAATGCGGCGCCGGAATGGGGCCCGTACGAGTACTCGAATATTCTTGATTCACTCCGGAAGCGCGGCTTCAATGTGATCAGTGAAATCCGCAAGGATGGCGTCAATGACTCCGTCTATATTGACAAGCTTTTCGGCCACATTTCGTCACTTATGCGCGGTGGTGTGCCGGCGAAAAACATTGTCGTCGTCGGAGCATCCGCGGGTTCGTATATCGTGTTACACGCGGCCGCGAGACTGAGAAATGACAGCCTGAAGTTTGTGATCATGGGCGGATGCTGGCCGGAAACTCATAAAGACTATGCCGGAATCGTTTTGTTTGGCAGGTTTCTGTCCATCATCGAGACTACTGATCCCCATGGTACATGTTATAAAATATTTGATGGCAGAAAAACAATCAAAGACTTTCGAGAGATCAAACTCAACATGGGACTCAGTCATGGATTCATTTACAAAGGGCATAAGGAATGGATAGACCCCATTGTTGCCTGGTTCCGGGAAACTCAATAACGATCGTGACCCAAAAGCATTTTTTAATACGCCTTTCGGATGTACGGCTTCATTTTTTTACATATGTCTGAATATGCGGTTCCTCTGATGGTGGGGCCGGTCGTGTTATATCTTGCCGTTACTTTATTCGTCGAGGCCACCGTCCTGTATTATTTCAGAGTCAAATCATTTGGACGGTGTTTGGGCGACGCAGTTGTTGCAAATGTCGTGTCAGCCATCACAGCGATCGGGCTGCTTGCACCGGTTGGAGAATTTGCCAGGTACGTGTACGGCAATGTGCTCGTCCCCCGCCGTATGCTGATGCTGTTCCTCATATTTCTTTCGATCATAATTGCCGAGTGGTTGATACTCTGGCTGCGCAACAGAACGGTGGCCCAAACCAGGTTACTTGCCGCCACATTCATCATGAACCTGGTCACATACGGCACCCTGTGGCTGATAATTTTATCTACCGAACAGAAATGATGAATAACAACTTATCACAAAGTTTTCGGATCGTCCGTCGCGGTCCGGACGCCCGCGAATACAATGAAACTCGCCGGCTGGCCTACGTTTTCCAATAACATCGCGACGAAAGGCTTGCGTAACTCGACGTTCGGCGTGATTGTCAGGAATAAACATGGAACGGTGGTGGCTTTTGGGCCGAGTCGTGGGTGACGACGCCATTTATTTTCACATACAGGATGTGATCGTGCTGACGTAATTCCAGACTCATGGTCTTGGGAAAATGCGGATGATGAATTCCATATGACTAATAACAAAGGCTGCGACAAAAGACAGTAACGGACTCCTGTCCACGAGAGACCGCGAGGATTTTACAAACAGTTGCGATTTGCTGAGACCGAACGAGCGATACGACGCGGGAATGGCGTTGACGACTGAATAGACTCAATAGACGGTATCAGACGTCTTGTCGCCAATCTACGCAACTTGGGGCCGTTGCGCATCCGGTATCCGTGAATTTGTCCACGGCGATAAAGATGTAAATTTGTTGTCCCTATGAAGAAACTGCTTGTCCTGCTCTTAACGATTATTGCTACAAGCCTTATCGCGGGCATGTACGGCGCGCTTCATAACCAGGTGACGTATTCGATTTCGCCGGAATACTTCACAAAATTTAAATACAGTCAATTCGGGTTTGAGCCAGCGTGGTTCGGAGGGCATAGGGGAACCGTTGCAGCGATCGGATTCTTATCAAGCTGGTGGGCCGGCTTTATCATAGGGGCTGTGTTGGGAATCGCCGGACTTTTTCATCGCGATTGGGCCAGCATGTTACGCTGGACTTCCAAAGCGGTCTCGGCAATTATTCTCACCGCTCTCTTGTTCGGCCTCGCGGGCTACGTCTATGGTACATTCGACCAGGCAGGCATTCAGACTGCCATTATCGACGAGTCGGTGGTCGACCGGAAAAGCTTTTTTGTGGCCGGCGTAATGCACAACTTCAGCTATCTCGGTGGCGGATTTGGACTGTTTGCAGGAACTGTTTACCTATTCATGCGACGCAAGGAGCCACTCAAGCGCCCGCCCGGGCAGACCAGGCAGAAACGCCAATAGCCCAACCATGGTTTGCTCCGGCGTCCGGTGCGCCGAAAGCCCAATTATTTTTGACACACGGTGGCGACCTTACGGGAGAATTTGCCAACTTCCCCGGCGAATAAATCACGGGTCATATGAAACGCAGAAACTTCCTCACGAAATCAACCCTGGCTACAGGCGTTTTCGCCTCAGGCCTCACGACACTCCAGGCACAGCCACAACCCGCGGCGAAAGAGCTGTATGAGTTGCGCATATACGAATTACGATGGGGATCTGATGCGCTGGACAATTACCTGTCGAAAGCCCTTATCCCCGCGTTGAACCGGCTCGGCGTAAAACGGGTTGGAGCATTTTCACAAATCGGCGACCCGGAGCCGAAGAAGATATACCTGCTCATACCTTATGCTTCATTCGAGGATTACGGAAGAATCGTTTATGCGCTCAAGACGGATAAGGAGTT
>DASPNN010000063.1:0-6016 GCA_035626495.1 Chryseosolibacter sp. | reverse complement strand
TTCCAGGTGCCACTGGACTGTATCGATCCACGTCTTCTGATAAAGCAAGCTTTCGAAAGATCCTTCCATATGGGGATTGTTGATCGGTGCGTCTACATGATCCGTCTTGTGGTAGTCAATTATACTTTTCTCAAAAATCCCAAAACAGCCGTCAGCAGTTAGCATAAATTTATTTACCGCGCAATTTAGCTATTTTGTCAATTCAATTTTTTATTTCAGCCACGTGTCGTCCCATCATTTTGTCAAAGAAGGACAGGAGCCCGCGCTCATTCTCGCCGAAGCGTTTTCGATTACCCAGGTAAGCTACCTGCTGGAGTGGGCCCCGCTGGTCGTCACCCTGCCCGATGCACTCGACAGTGTGTTGATGTGGCGAATTAAGACCGATGTGGTTCTCCTCCCGGCGGCTGATGAGAAGGTGGCAGGTCATCTGCGCGCGAACCAGGATGCGCTGGAAATAAGGCTGTTATTGATAGATGAGCATCCCCTGGAATCAGCGCTCCGGCATGTGATCGCCCGGACCCAGAAGCATGTGCATGTTTGGGGGACGGCATCCGAAGCCACCTTCCGCTGTGCTGAAAAGTTCGTCGCCGACGTCGGCGTCTCGATTGTCGAACCCGGGATGAAATGGTCGGCGATCGCGCGTGAGTTCAGTAAATGGTATCCCGAAAACGCTGTCATTTCGATTTACGCGAAAAGCGACGTCGAAATCTCGGGACCTAGAATGTCACAAACACGAAGCGGTGTTCAAATCATTGAGGCAGGACTGATAACGGTGAGGTCCAAGAAAAGTTTTTGGGTAGGCGAATTCCTGTAAATGCCGGAATAGGGGTAAATCCCTCACTAATTGTCATACCTGAAATGCCTTAAAGCCGTAAATTACACCGTCTTTATTTTCAAAGTGGTGAATTTTTCCGAACAAGAGCTATTTGAAGCGCTGGCCGCGGGCAACATAACAGCTTTTGAGATGTATTTTAAGACGTTTTATCAGCCACTTTGCAACTACGCCTATACGTTTCTCCGTGATCGTGAAGAGGCGGAGGAGGTGGTTCAAAGCACATTTCTCGCCATCTGGGAAAAGAGACACGCACTCAACATCAGGACATCCTCAAAGTCGTATCTGTACGCGATGGTGAGAAACGCGTGCCTGAATATGCTTAAGCACGAGAAGATCAAACAAAAACACGCTGGTGAAGAGTTGGCCATCGCGCGGGCAGGCTACGAAGCGGTGAGTGATGCCGTGCATACAGCAGAACTGGAGACCCGGATCGTCGAGGCGCTGGAAAAATTGCCTGATCAATGCCGGCTCGTCTTCAAGCTCAGCCGCTTTGAGGAATTAAAATACTCCGAGATTGCCGAGCAGTTACGGATTTCAGTCAAGACGGTTGAAAATCACATGGGCAAAGCGTTGCGCATCATGCGTGAAGAGTTAAAGGATTATTTACCGGTCGTGATTGCATTGCTGCAGGCCGTACTGGCAGCTTTTGATGAACTGATTCAATTGACGTGAAAGAAAAGGACGAATATATTAACGATGTGCTGGGCAAGTACCTGAGCGGTGAGGCAACCGCCGAGGAAATCGACTTTGTGGAAAAGTGGATAGCGGCAACACCTGAGAATCGAAAATATTTTCAGCAGTTAAAGATCATCTTTACCTCGGCTGCCCGCATGAGCGAGGTGCACACATTTAACGCTGATATCGCCTGGGACAAGGTCCGGAATAAGTTGCGGAATGCAGACCTCAATATCCCGAAAGAGCGCCGCCTCCTGCCCGTGCTGCTCAGGATCGCCGCCAGTATCCTCGCGGCAGTCGCTGTGGTATTTGCAGCCTACCGTTATTTCGCCGAAGGCCCGCTTGAAGCGCGCTTGCTTACGGAAGTCAATACAAAGGCCGACACGCTTCCCGACGGAACGGCCGTGTTTCTGAACAAAAAGACCGAGTTGCTGTTCATACATGAAGCCAACAGCAAAAGGCGGGTCGTGAGGTTGAAAGGCGAAGCTTTTTTCGAAATCAAAGCACAGAAAGAAAATGATTTCCTGGTCAGTGTAGACGATCTTTTCATCCGCGACATCGGGACCGCCTTCAATGTAAAAGCGTACCCGGGGTCTGCCACCATCGAAATCTTTGTGCAGCAGGGTGAGGTCATATGTTACACGGACGCCGATACAATCAACCTGGGGGCGAACATGAAAGTGGTCTACGACAAAGCAACTCGAAAATTCACCTCCGACGAGCCGAAGCCAAACGAGCTTGCATACAAAACCCGCGCTTTTGTTTTTAATGACATGGAGCTACGTGATGTCGCCGAACAATTGAACAGTGTGTATGGACATCGTATTGAAATCAGCGCACCGCTCACCACATGCCGGCTATCGGTCAGCTTCAACGGTGAGACTTTGGATGAGGTCGTGTCGGTCATTGCCGAAACACTTGACCTGACTGTAAAGAGATCGGGCGACATCTATCTACTTGAAGGTGCAGGTTGTCCAGACTGACATGATTTCCCGGTTTATCATAGCACTTTTGCCCTTCTTGCTTACGGTCTTGCCGGCGCGTGGTCAGGACAAGAGCCCAATCCTGGAGCGGCGTATCAGCATTTCCATCCGGGCCGAGCGACTGGATGTGGCCTTGAAAAGAATCGCGGAGCAAGGGAAGTTCAGCTTTTCGTATAGCCCGTCTGTTGTAGAAATTGGAAAAATTGTAACCTACGACTTCGTAAACAAATCTATCCGGGAGATACTGGACGGCCTGTTCAATGGCGCGGTGACTTACAAGGTCCGCAACCGGCATGTGATCCTCACCAAGGCAGAACCACAGGCCAAATCCGGTGAAGAGAAAACCATCAGCGGTTACGTTGTCGATGAAAACACGGGGGCCAGGCTGAAAGATGTCAGCATTTATGAACCCCATACGTTGACTTCGGCGGTCACCGATTCCTATGGCTACTTCGAGATCAAGGTTACCCGCCCTGCGGCGAGCGAGATCCGTTTGGCCGTAAAAAAACAGAATTATGCCGATACAATTATTTCCGTGCCTGTAAATAACCGCAGGCTGCTGAGCATACCGATTAAGTTTGATAAGAAAAAAATTGTGACGGTCGCAGACAGTGTCTCACAAAAAGTCATTCGTTTTTGGAAGACAAAAATCCTTCATCCCCCGCGTCCAAACATCGTCAATATAGAAGACACGCTGTACCGGAAATTCCAGTTTTCTGTTGTTCCGTTTATCGGCACCAACCACCAGCTTAGTCCCCACGTCATAAACGATTTTTCACTGAACCTTTTGGGCGGATACGCTCGTGGCGTTCGGAGGCTGGAGGTCGGCGGGCTCTTTAATATCGACCGGGGTCCCGTAAAGTATGGCCAGGTAGCCGGAGTCTTCAACATGGCAGGCGGCGAATTTACGGGCGGCCAGGTCGCCGGCGCGTTAAATGCGAATTATGGACCGGCCAGAGGCGTGCAGATCGCTGGGCTTTCCAACCTCAACTGGAATTCGGTGACCGCTGTGGCGGTCGCCGGAGCGGTAAACGTCAGCAGGGTCAGCTCTATGGGTTTCTTCCTTGCTGGTGCGGGGAATATCACATTGGGTAGTCAGACTGGCACATATGTTGGCGGCGCTTTTAATTTTTCCACCAAGGATGCCGGGCCATTTCAATTTTCGTCGGCCCTTAATTTTTGCGCGGGGAGCTTCGAGGGTATGCAGCTGGCAGGCGCGTTGAATTTTACGGCGCGGAGTTTCAAAGGGTCGCAGCTTGCGGGAGTGATGAACTTCACCGGTGGCACGCTTACGGGCTCGCAGCTCGCCGGAGTATTGAACTATGCAACAACGGTACGCGGAAACCAGACGGCGCTTGTGAATTTTTGCGACTCGATCAGTGGCGTGCCCGTCGGGTTATTCAGTTTCGTGATGAAGGGCTATCATAAGCTTGAATTCTCCGCCGACGAAATTTTTTATACCAATGTGGCGTTCAGGACGGGTGTGCGGAAGTTTCACAACATCCTTCTGGCAGGAGCAAAGCCACACACGTTCGGCAATGATTCGACTTTCTGGACTTTCGGGTACGGATTCGGTTCGGCCCGCCGGCTAACCAGGTGGCTATCGGTAAATTTCGACGTCACTTCACAGCAGATTATGAACAGGCGGGAACTCGACAGGCTGCGACTCCTGAATAAGGTCTATCTGGGTCTGGACCTACACATCACCAAACACGTCTCCTTCGCGTTCGGGGTAAACCTGAACGGTTACCTGTCCGCCGAAGAACTTGGCAGCGACCTATTCAACGACTACCTGCCGCGGGTCATTTACGAGGACCAGCTTTCCTATAACAGGAATTTAAAAATGTGGGTGGGTGGCAAAGCGGGGCTGCGTTTCTTTTAGTCGGCGAGAAAATCCCGGAGGATATTCACCAGGTCGCGCGTCCGGGCTTTCTCAAGCGCGTGTGGTGTGTCTTCCATCAGTTTGAAGCTGCCACGGGGTAAGGCTTTCGCTGTGCGTTCCGAAGAAGGTGGGTCCGCCATATCATCTTTGTCGCCTATTGTAATCAATACGGGTTGCTGGATCGTCGCCAGTTCCATTTCCGTCAGCAGCGGGCGATTGCCAAGCTCGATCATCATGGTGGCTGTCCTTCGCAAAAGCTCTTTCCAATCCAAGGGGTGATGCCGTTCGCGCAGCACATCCGCAAATGCCGGGACCTTCTCGAGGATTTTTTCCGGGTCGAGCTTCCGAACCTCCTTGGCCGCATTGTCAGGCGTCCAGTTGAATTTGGTTCCAAGGGTGACAACTCGGCGCACGGTGGAGGGCGAACTGGCCGCCATCCATAGGCCGACATATCCGCCCATGCTATAGCCAAAAATATCCGCTTGGAATATATCGCGTTCCCGAAGGAACCGGAGCGCTTCAAAGGCAAATTTTTCGATCCCGAAAGAGTCTGCAAACGCTGCACCCCCGTGTCCTGAAAAGTTTATGCGCAGACATTCGAAGCCCGCCTCTTTCAAAGCTGGCGTGAATGCGTCAAACTGTTGGCTGGAACCAAGCGCCCCGTGAAGGAGAAGCAAGGGTCGCGTCATGAATTGACGTGCACGGTCTGCATCCCGACTGCGGCAGGACGCTGACCAAGTTGCTTGAGAAGTCTAGCATGTCCGGCGAGTGCATCGATGAACGTCGGCTCCGACTTGTACGGCAGTCCAAACTCGGCAGCCGTTTCCTTGACAATCCTGGCGATGCTGCGATAGTGAACATGGCAAACATTCGGGAACAGGTGATGTTCGATCTGGAAGTTCAGGCCACCAACGTACCAGGAGAAAAGCCGGCTTTCGTTGGCAAAGTTGGTGGTTGTATGGAGCTGATGAATTGCCCAGCTGTTATCCATTTTTCCATTCTCATCCGGCAAGGGATATTCGGTTCCGTCGATCACGTGTGCGGGCTGGAAAATCACCGCGAGGATGAATCCGGCCAGGTAGTGCATGCTCACAAATCCGATCAGTACCTGCCACCATGCGATAGGCAAGAGCATGACCGGCAGAACGAAAATATATCCCACGTAGACAGCCTTCGTAAGCAGGAGCACGATCCACTCCGTCGCCGCGGATGCTTTCTGTTTTTTCAACAGTCCTTCCTTTTGATATTTGATGATCCTCGCGAAATCCTTCACAAGAATCCACACAAGAGTCATCAGGCCATAAAAAAACCACGCATACAAATGCTGAAAGCGGTGGAAAAATTTCCATGGACCGTGCGGGGTCATGCGCAGGACGCCTCGCGGGCTGATATCTTCATCGACATCGTGAATATTGGTGTAGGTGTGATGCAAAACGTTGTGTTGAACTTTCCAGTTAAATGCGTTCCCACCGACCAGGTTAAGTGAATATCCGACCAGGTTATTGACCCATTGTTTTTTCGAGTAGGCGCCATGGTTGGCGTCGTGCATAACCGACAAACCGATACCGGCAACGCCCACACCCATGACGATGCACAAAGCGAGCATGGCCCACGGGGCAGCAACGATACCGGTAAGCATCA
>DASPNN010000062.1:0-4828 GCA_035626495.1 Chryseosolibacter sp. | reverse complement strand
GCCCGGGAGTAAATTCGTATCTCGTCAATTTTGCCATTCAGGTACTCAATGCTACCTGGCGTATCGATGCCGAGCATCAACGGGTAGCTGTCGGGTTGCATGACAAAGGACGCGGGTCGTGTCGCCACCAGGGTACCGTTGAGGTATGTGTTCATGTTTTGCCCATCATAGGTTGAAGCGATAAAGTACCAACTGCCAAGATCTAAAAAGGAGTGCGCGGAAAGACCGTCGGTGCCGCCCTGGAAAAATATGTTCGGACCACTCCAGTTCTGGTAATTCAGGTGATATTGCCCATAGGCGTGTGTCACGTTCGACTTCGTCACAAACCCCGCGGCCACTGGCTGATAGCCCGATAGTTGCACCCACGCCGTAATGGTCAGCGCGGTGGTCGGCGCCTGCAGCGATGTGGAATTTGGCACCTCGATGTATCCGTCTGACCCATTGAATGCCACGGCAGATTCAGCCCGCCCGTACCGGTCTTCTGTCGCCGATACGCCACCTTGGACCAGTCCATGATTTCCATAACTGCTTTGATCGCGGGCGGATCCAAAGGCGAAAGGATAATATGCGACGAGGCCATCTTCCGCCGGGCCCTGAACGCAACGTAAACTGAACGCGCGGTTTTTCCGGTCTGCTCCAATCGTGGCAGTCTCCGAGACCGTATTCATGTCCATGATCCAAACCCATCCGCTGCCGCCCGTTTCTTCCGTAATGGTCCAGTGGTCTGCGTACTGCCCCTGGTAAATGAAGCTGTTATCTGTATTCATAAAACCGGCAAAGTCCGCGTCAAAGCCAGACGATCCCCCGATTATGAGCGCCTCGTACGCTTCTTCGCTGTTGCCGAGGTAGTTGATAAGCGTTTCGTATTCGGATTTGCTTGGCATGTGCCAGCCGTCGGGTACAGCATTGAGCGCGGCCTCCCATGTGTACAGGCTGCCGTGACTTGTGCAGTTTCCGGCCTCGTTACCGTAACAATACCGGCCTTCGCCTGAGTCAAAATTCAGATTTTCTGCAAGCCAAACCTGATTCCCTATTTTAATTGTGCGATACGTTTGGCCGTCACGCGCATCCGTGAAGGTTCCGTAACGCGATGCAGGTGTGGTAAAATTCAATTCCATGCCCATTGCGAGGCCTTTCTTGTTGATGGCATAAGCGCGATAGTAATACGTGGTCGAAGGCGACAACCCTGTCAGCGGCGCAGTAAAGGCGCCATTGCCGGAGCCAGAGGTTAATTCAATGTCAGTCGAATCGACACCTGGTGAGGCGCTCCACAAAATGCCGCGCTCCGTAACTTCCATATCTTTCTTTGATTCAACTTCCCCTCCCACTGTCGCTGATGTCTCTGCGACAGACGCCGGGGCAAACGTCGTTATCGTCAAACCCGTTTTGTCGTGCTCGACTTTCTTTTGGCTCGTGACCAATGAGTGAACATGGTCGTCTTCTTCTTCGAGCATTCTATCACTGCATTGCCAGAGGGCGAGGGTTACCGTCAAACATCCGATTGATGTCAGACGGCGTAATTGGGTGCATGTTTTCATATGGCTGGGTTCAATTTGTGAAATCAAATTACCAGCTAAATGACGTCGTCTGAAGACTGGTTGGGACTTATTGTATGAAACGCTCAGGTTGACTGTATGAACGTCCAGGTATGGAATGGTGAAGCACGTACTATTTGTTGATCGCTTCCGGCAGGTCGGCAATGTGGACGGCGCTCTCGAAGAGTGTTCTTGATATCCGCACTTCCGCTTTCGTTCCCGCGGACGCGCCGGATGAGTCGTAGAGATCGGTGATGGAAAAAGCAATTCCATTCGGATAAAGGCTGTTCAGGATCTCATGGAATTGAGCCGTAATCCTCAGACCTTTGCCCGTGGAAGTGAACGGCACAGCGTTTTTGCGGCCGACGCCATTGTCCTGTATGACAATCAGCAGGTGATCTCCTACCCGGTCGACGTTGATCTCAAGAACGTAGTGACGTGCGTGCGAATTGCTGAACGCATGCCTGACCGCATTTTCGGCGAAGATCTGAACGACCATTTTCGGAACGCACTCGCGTCGGGTCACCGCCTCGCCGACTGAGATCGCATATCTGAATTTGTCCATAAACCTGATGCGCTCCAGTGCAAGATACCTGTCGACAAAATCGAGCTCTTCCCCCAGCGTGCGGAATACGTTTCCAGAATCCTTGAGCACCTGTTGCACGAGACGCGCGAACTGTGTTAAAGTATCGTACGCGGATTCCCTGTCTTTCTGAAAAATAAAGGATGCGACGGAATTTAAAACGTTGGATGTGAAGTGTGGATCCAACTGTTTGTTAACAGTACCAAGCTGTAACGCCAGGATCTCCTTGCGCAATGCCTCACGCTTTGCAAACTGGATGGCGTTGATCTTCTTGACGCCCGCGATGAAGCCAACGAAGAAAAAGTAAATCAACGGGTACAATCCGTAAGACAGCCAGTAGATTGAGTTTTCGGAAAAGTCGATAAAGGAACCGATTTCACCTGACTTCAAGTACACCCTTCCCCGTTCGCCGTCGCTAACAGTTGAAAATTGAACGTAGTCTGAAAACTTTGCGGATACGACTCCATAAAGTTCAAACCCCGCCTCAAAAAACGCTAGTTTGCTTTTCAATGGAGAATATAGAAGCAGCTCGTCTTTCCCGTCTCCATTGACATCAAAGAACTTTGTCTCGTACCATGATGCTGCAAAAGGCAATGGGTGCTTTGCTACCACCTCAAAGTTTTCGTTGAGCAGCAGTATCCTGTCCGTGATGAGGACGATTTGGTCTCCCGATGCCTGTGGCCATACGAAGGCCAGGTGCTTTGTACTGAAGTTGCCAAACGATTTCAGTTCCGTCTCCCGCACGAGGTCCCCTGCCGGATCATACAGTTGTATTCGCGGCGTGAGAGAAACCGAGTCTTTGCCAAAGCAGACCAGGCTTGTGAAGAAATAAGAATGGCCGTCACTCCGGTAGCTGTAAGTGTATAAGGCATTCGCAAATCCCGGGTACTCTTTGGGTTTGAATTTGAGGCGCAGCTGATCGTCGTAGATCATGAGCCACGCCGAATTATCCGAATAGGGCGTCGGGGTATGATAGTTGCCTGACGCCGTGGAAAATCCGAATACTTCGGGCCTGGCATCGCCGTCGACATCGGCCATGACCGGGCCGTTGACATTTATCCCGGTAAAATCACTATGGGCAAGACTGAGATTTGAAATATCGAATGAATAAACCAGCCTGGGTTCAAGACCGAAGCCTGTGGTGATGGAAAAGTATAGCTCCTTTTTTCCATCCCCGTTGCTGTCAAAAAAGCCGGCGACCTCGAGCGACGACGTGTTATGGCCATCGACCAATTTCACGGTCGTGATAAATTGCCGGTTTATACGACACGGTCGCGGGTCGAAGTACTCGTTGATATGAATGAAGATTGAATCTCCCTTCAAGGTAAAGAGGTAGATCTCGTCGGATTTATCGCCGTCAAAATTTCCGGTAAATGTTTTAGATATGGTTGGCGCGAGTTCGTCGGGGACATTCCATTGCTCGTAGTACGCCTGATTGTTATCCTGGATGAGAACGAAGTTGAAGGGGCTGGCCCGGCCGGTTTGAATGCATTCGGTGATCCCGTCGCCGTTGAGATCGCGGTAAAGAATCTGGTTATTGGATGTCTCTGCGTTACTTATCTCAATGGAATAACGCTGTGCGTCGGGTGTAATAAAAAATGCGGATAGAAGGATCGCGGGTATAAGGGCCAAGACCCACAAAGACGACAATTTGCCAAGGAAAACACCCTTCATTTGAAAATCCTATCTAACTCTTTGAACTGCGCTTTTGGAATACTGACATTGAACGACTGACCATTCCGTTGCAAGGTTAATTTCCCGGATTTTCGATCCACGGCTGCAAGGTATTTGAAGTTGATGATCAGTGAACGGCCGAGTCTGACGAACTGATCCGATGGCACCAGGGTTTCGATCTCTCCAATCTTCAGCGTGCAGGCATGCTCCTTGTCCGGCACCCTTATAAAACTATAGTTGCCGTCCGCGCGACAGTAAAAAATGTCGTCAAAGTCGATAAAAAAATATCCGGTCCTCGTGTTGATCCTGATCTTCGAACTACCGGGCTGATTGATCAGGCTGGGCGCCGGTTTCGCTGCGGTGGAATTTGCGCGTTCCTCGCAAAAATCAACGATGCACGCATGGAGCTCCTTTCTGTCCACCGGCTTGAGCAAGTACCCATAAGCACGGGAATTGATCGCTTCCCGCGCAAACTCCTCATGCCCGGTCACAAAAACAACCTTCGCATTTGTCGCGGTCGACCTCAGTCTACGCAAAAAGGACAATCCATCCTCCCCTGGCATTTTAATGTCAAGGAAGATCAGATCCACGTTAAAAGATTTTAATGCACGTAGCGCCTCATCGGCCGAGTGACAGGGAACAATTTCGGAAAAGCGGGAAGTTTCCTCAAGTAAATCTTTAAGAAGAATGGTGGCTTGTCTTTCGTCGTCGACAACGAGGGCTTTGAGGTTTCTTTCCATGGGGTGGTGGATGTTAGCCTTGATAAAGCTAGCAAACTTTACGTAAGTAAACACCACAACAGCGCCGTTCAGGCAACTTTGGATCCTGATCTCGTAGCCTTCCACAATGCCCGACGGCCAGGGATAGGAACGGAAAGCCCACAGCAAGCGCAGGCCGTGCGATGGCGCGAGGACTTGGAGTGGATAGCCCGGCCCGAGTTTTCTCGGGGGCCGCACAATTTCTCACGTTCGGGTTTCCTGCGATTGAACCTTGCGCGCTTCGTTGCAAGCTTCATCAAATTCTCTTGTGAGCGTGT
>DASPNN010000061.1:0-4446 GCA_035626495.1 Chryseosolibacter sp. | reverse complement strand
TAATGATGTTCACCGCAGGTGCCGAATTGGACGCATTGATATTGTTCAATGACAATACAGGTCCTGTGCCATTTGTTTCGGCATAGACGGCCGAGTAGCTGTTTGCCGGGTTGCTGTTGCGGAAGGCAGCACCTAAGGAGCCTGTGCCGGTGGATTCACCATAAATGCCTACCGGAGCGAGCGTACCGCCCAGGTTCGAGTTCGTGATACCATAAACTGCCGTGCCGCCGCTGGCGCTGTTGTTGACTGAGAAGTAGCCGCCGAAACCTGTTCCCATTTGCAACACGCTTAGAGTGCTGCCTGCGTTTGCGGCGTTGAGGTTTTCGAGCCGCATCATGCGCTTGGTCTCTGCATTGTTGTATTGTAGTTTAAAAAGGTCCGGTGTGCCCGTGCCGGCAGTAACACTGTCGGTGTACGGAAATAACAGCCTGGCCCCGCCCGCTACATCGGCCGTGCTTTTCCACTTTATACCATCCCATATATATATGGTGTTCAGGTCTGTATCATACAACATCAACCCGTTGTCGGAAACGGTGAGCAATGATGCCATTGCATTTCGCTGTGTCGTAGTGAGTCTGGGCATGATAAAGCCCTGATTGGCTGTTGGTGATTCGACATGCAATGCCGCGTTGGTATTGGGGCTTGTGGTTCCGACGCCCAGTGTCTTGTTTGGGGTCTGCGCATGAGCCATAAGCGCTGTCATAAGACAAAAGCCAGCTAATAGAAGTTTTCTCTTCATTTCTTTCAGGAATAGGTTAAACTAAGTTTTTACTGATTCAGATATTCCGGAAAGATAGCGTTAGCCACCCCGTGGTAATAGGTGATTACCACGAAAATCTTACGTCGCATTTTTTTTTCAAGGGGATTATGCCGGCAGCTGTAAACGCGATGAGCGAACAGCCTCGATTGTGTAAAAAATACGCTTTTAATTTCGTTTTAATCCGAGAACGTCAGGGCATTGATATTCTTTTGACGCACGAGTTGGTTGAATTTTGGAACCTGGTCTTTGAATATCGCATTCAAGGCCGTCAGCTGCTCGTCAATCTTACTCGTGATTTCTGTGAAGACCGCCTTCACCTGGTCTGTGGGTTTGAAGTCGCTGCCGTCTGCCTCCGAACCAAGGGCCGCGAGTTTGTTGTTCAGCCGGACGGGGAAATTCAGCGGATCCTGGCCACTTTTGTTTTTAGTCTGATAAAGAGTCTCTTCGATCGCCTTCATTTGGTCTTGAATTGACTTGGCAAGGTCCGTCAGGTCCTTCATGTCTTCCTTGCCCTTGTGGGGCTCGATTACCCGATTTATCTGTTCGCGCGCAGTCCGGATTTTCTTGATCGCTTTGTTGGTTTCCGACAGCTTGTCGCGCACAGCCAAAAGAAAATCGAACTGTTCTTTGATATCGGCAACGGAACCGGAAGTCCGCGGATCTTTTTTGATCTCGAACTCGGTCTCCTGCGAAGTGCCGTTGACGGTGAGTTTTGCCTTGTATCTCCCGGGCACTGCTTTTGGCCCATTCAGCGAAGCCGCCCACAAAATAATTCCGTCAAACGTTTCCGCGTCCTTATACCGTGTATTCCAGACAAACCGGTTCATTCCGGGCTTGATCTTTAATTCTTCTTCGCCGGCTTTCTTGTCGGGTTTTGTTGTGTATTTCTTGATGGCGGTCCCGCCCAATTCAAATATTTCCAGACTCGCTTTTACTGCCGCTGTGTCCTTCAAGAAATAGTGAAACATCACGCCGCCGGGATGGTTGGCGCCTTCTGTCTTTGAAATGTTGCGCGCTTGTCCGCCATTCATCCGGTAGGCGTCGAGCGGTTTGAAAAAGTGGAAGGCGCTGTTGCCAATATTTTCGTCAAGCTGGTGGAGGGGGCCAAGGTCGTCGATGATCCAAAAGCTGCGGCCCTGTGTGGCTGCGATGAGGTTATCATTCTTCACGGCGAGGTCGGTGATTGGAACCATCGGAAGGTTTCCCTGAAATGTTTTCCAGTTCGCTCCGTCGTCAAATGATATATACATGCCGGATTCGGTTCCCGCGTAGAGGAGCCCTTTGCGTTTCGGATCGCACCTCACAACGCGTGTGAAGTGTCCTGCATCGATACCGTTGACGATGGGCGTCCAGGTTTTTCCATAATCCTTTGATCGGTACAGGTAGGGGCGGTAATCGCCGAGTTTGTAGCGTGTCGCCGCGATGTATAAACCGCCTTTGGCAAACGGATCGAATTCCACACTGTTGATCATGCTCCATGCCGGCATCATCGGTGGGGTGATTCTGTTCCAGTTTTTGCCTCCATCGGTTGTCATACTCAGAACTCCGTCATCGGAACCGGCGACAATAAAATCCTTCTCGTAGGGAGATTCACCAACCGCGAAGATGGTGCAGTAGTATTCGACGCCGGTGTTGTCCTTCGTGATCGGCCCGCCCGACGGGCCTTGCCGGGTTTTATCGTTGGTGGTCAGATCCGGGCTTGCGAGCTGCCACGTCTGTCCGGCATTGGTGCTTACGTGCAGGTGTTGTGAGGCAACATATAGTTTGCTTGGATCATGAGGCGAAAAGAAAATCGGGAAATTCCATTGAAACCGGTATTTCGCGCCCTCGGCTCCATGGCCCATGGGGTTGTCGGGCCATACGTTGATGCTCCTCTCTTCGCCGGTGCGGTGGTTCTTGCGTGTCAGGTAGCCGTCGTAGCTTCCTCCGTACACGACATCCTCGTCCTGCGGATCGACGGCGATGTGGCCGCTTTCGCCGCCGGCGGTCTCTTCCCAATCACGTGTGCGAATAGACGATCCGTCCGTACGATGCAGTATCCGTACCGTTGAGTTGTCTTGCTGCGCGCCATAAATTCGGTAGGGAAAATGGTTGTCGGTGGTGACGCGGTAAAACTGTGCGGTAGGCTGATTCTCATAGGTTGACCAGTTGACGCCGCCATCGAATGTTACCTGTCCACCCCCATCGTCGCCGATGATCATCCGCAAATTGTCTTCGGGAGCAATCCAGAGATCATGGTGATCGCCGTGGTTGGCTTCGAAGGCTTCGAATGATTTTCCCCCATCTTTGGAACGGTGATAGCGCACATTTACAACGTACACGATATCCGCTTCTTTTGTATCGGCATATATCCTCGAATAATACCAGGCCCTTTGGCGCAGGTTGCGGTCTTCGTTTGTCTTTTGCCAGGTCTTCCCGCCGTCGTCGGACCTGAAAACACCCCCATTCTCGTTCTCGATGATCGCGTAGACACGGTTAGAGTTCGCGGGTGATACGGCCACTCCCACGATACCCCACAAGCCTTTTGGCATTCCCTCGTTCCTGGAAATGTCGACCCAGGTGTCGCCGCCATCCGTGCTTTTCCACAATGCCGAACCCTGCCCACCACTCTCGAGGCTATACGGCGTACGCCGGACACGCCAAGTTGAGGCGAAAAGTATTCTCGGATTATTCGGGTCCATGCACAAATCGACCGCGCCGGCATCGGCGTTTGCGAAAAGGATTCGTGTCCAGGTCTTGCCGCCGTCCAAAGAGCGGTAAATGCCACGCTCCTCTGAAGATTTAAAAAGGTCGCCCAGCACGGCGGCGTATACGATGTCGGGATTTTTAGGATGGATGCGAATCCGGGGAATATGTCGCGAGTCCCTCAGCCCGGATGCTGTCCACGTTTTGCCCGCATCGGTTGATTTCCACATCCCATATCCATAGGATACATTTCCCCTGACGGTGACTTCACCACCCCCAACATAGATAACGTTGTTATCCCATTCACTGACCGCCACCGCGCCTATGGACCCGCCAAAAAATCCATCCGAAATATTTTCCCAGGTGTTGCCGGCATCGGTGGTACGCCACACACCGCCACCCGTGGATCCGAAATAGTACAGATTGGGCTTGCCGGGAACGCCGGTCACCGCGGCCGAACGTCCGCCCCGGAATGGACCGATATTTCTCCAGGTGAGGCCGTTATAGATTTTTTCATTGTAAGAAACAGGATTGGCCGCGGGGTCTTTTTTCTTCTGGGCCGCGGCTTGGAGGGCAAGAAAGGCAAAGAGGAGGAGGATCAGCGTTCTGCTCATGGTGTTCAGGTTTTTCGTAATTAAGGAAGGAAAGGCGAAAGGCATTATTCTTATTTTATGAAAGGTCAATTATGGGTTGCGGGGTACTAAAGTGACTGCGGATGGAGGCCTTCGTCAAGCTTTGATCAAGCCGCGATTTCGTCTATTTTCACAGCAAATTTTTTTCATGGACAAGAAGGATTACAGGCTCTTATTCAGTTTGCCCGTCATTGTTGCAGCCCTCGGCTACTTTGTTGATATCTATGATCTTTTGTTGTTCGCGATCGTCCGTATCCCGAGCCTCGAAGCACTGGGCGTGCCGGAAGGCAAGGAATCCATGAGAACCGGCGAGTTCCTGTTGCAGGTCCAGATGACAGGCCTTCTCGTCGGCGGGGTGATCTGGGGTAT
>DASPNN010000060.1:0-2609 GCA_035626495.1 Chryseosolibacter sp. | reverse complement strand
TATGGAGGAAATCGATTTATACCTTGACGACGCGAGGGACCTGATGGGTAAAGCCCTCAGTCACCTTTCGCACGAACTGACAAAGATCCGCGCAGGCAAGGCCAACCCGGCAATGCTGGATGGCATCCAAGTGTCGTACTATGGGGCGATGTCACCGCTGAACCAGGTTTCATCGATCACCACACCCGACGCGAGAACGATCTTTATCAAGCCCTGGGAGAAATCGTTGATCCACGAAATTGAAAAATCGATCCTGGCTGCAAACCTCGGTCTCAACCCGCAGAATGATGGTCAGCAGGTCATCATCAATGTACCGATGCTCACCGAAGAAAGAAGAAAACAACTCGTCAAGCAGGTTGGCCAGGAATGTGAACACGGAAAAGTCAGTGTCAGAAACATTCGTAAGGAGACCAATGAACACCTGAAAAAAATCAAAGGAATTTCCGAGGATGATCTGAAGAATGCGGAAGAAACGGTACAGAAACTTACCGATGACCATATTCACAAAATTGATGCACTCATGAAAAAGAAGGAATCCGAGATCATGACTGTTTGATCCACGCGGTATGAAAATATTGAGGCCGGATATGTTCCGGCTTTTGTTTTTTGAAGGGTTTAGGAATTTGTGGCGGTTTGTTAATTTCGAACTCTCAACGCTCATCGCATGGAACCAGTAACTTTCGGAGAACGTCTGAAATCTACCACCAAGAAGGTGGTGAAAATTATTATAATAACCCTTATTGTTGTCGGGATCTGTGTGTTCAGTTTTTATTACTGGGGGGTGCATGACGAAGGCGTCCGCGCGGGCAACGTGCTTCGGATCAGCAAAAAAGGAGTTCTCTTTAAAACTTATGAAGGACAGCTGAACCTCCAGACTTTTGGCGCCCTCAAAGGCGCTAATCCCATCATGGAATCGTTTAATTTTTCCGTGGAGGGTAGCGACCAGGGGGTTATCCAGGATCTCGAGAAGGTAGCGCTTACTGGCGAGCGTGTGAACCTGCATTATGTCAAACGATATGCGCGCTTCCCGTGGCGCGGCGACACAAAGTATTTTATTACAAAGGTTGAGCGCGCGGGCGCAAACCCGGACAAATAAACATCCGTTGAACCATAATCTAACGGCGAAGGAAAACTTAACAACATGGTAAAATTCTCTTCTGATGTTGAAGCAGCTGATGCACTGGCCGCTTCCTATAAATCCCTGAAAGGTGAAATTTCAAAGATCGTCATCGGCCAGGATGAAGTTGTGCGGCAGGTGCTAACCGCTATATTCTGCCAGGGTCACACCTTGCTCATCGGTGTGCCGGGTCTGGCGAAAACGCTCCTGGTTCACACCATCGCCACTTCCCTGGACCTGGCCTTCAAACGCATACAGTTCACCCCGGATCTCATGCCATCCGACATCGTCGGGGCTGAGACGATGGATAAAGAACGCAATTTCAAATTTGTCAAAGGCCCTGTGTTTGCCAATATCGTGCTCGCGGATGAGATTAACCGGACCCCGCCAAAAACCCAGGCAGCACTGCTTGAGTCGATGCAGGAATATGCCGTGACGATCGCCGGCCAACGATACGATCTTCCACGTCCCTTCTTTGTGCTGGCCACCCAGAACCCGATTGAGCAGGAAGGAACTTACCCGCTTCCCGAGGCGCAGCTCGACCGCTTTATGTTTAACATCTTGCTGACCTACCCTTCATTCCGGGACGAGGTCGAAGTGGTGAAAACTACGACCACGGATGACCCTAAAACCATAAACAAGATCCTGGGCGCCGACGACATCCTTGCTTACCAGCACCTGGTGCGCAGGGTTCCCATCGCCGACAACGTGATCGAATACGCGGTAGGCCTGGCAAATAAGACCCGTCCCGGAATCTCCGGTGGCTCGACCTTGTCCAAGGAATATCTTGAATGGGGAGCAGGCCCGCGTGCTTCACAATACCTCGTTCTCGGTGCGAAATGCAATGCGTTGCTGAATGGCAAATACTCCCCGGATATTGAGGATGTTCAGACCATTGCCAAGCCGGTGCTTAGACACCGTATCGTGCGGAACTTCAAGGCGGAAGCCGAAGGTATCAGCGTCGATGAGATCATCGATAAACTCATGGTCTGAGGCGCCATTTCAGCACGGGCCCTTCGCGATTCTTCGAATGTCTCCGCTCTTGTTTGGGTCAAACGTTTTACCCTCCGACCGTTCGGCAAAACGCAGAGAAAAACAAAAACGAAATTTCAAGGCTTTTTCTTATTTCTTTCCGGTTGCGAACTCTTTCGCAAAGTAGGTCAGGATCACATCGGCACCGGCCCGTTTGATGCTGAGCAAAGTTTCACGCATGACTCGTTCTCCGTCGAGCCAGCCCTTTTGCGCAGCTGCTTTGATCATTGAATATTCACCGCTGACATTATATGCTGCGATGGGAAGCGCGGAATTATCTTTTAGTAAGCGGATCACATCCAGGTACGCAAGCGCGGGCTTCACCATCAGGAAATCTGCGCCTTCTTCCGTGTCGAGCATTGCTTCGATGAGTGCTTCTTTTCGGTTGGCTGGATTCATTTGATACGTTTTCTTGTCGCCAAACTTCGGAGCGGAGTCCAGTGCGTCGCGAAACGGGTTA
>DASPNN010000059.1:0-5297 GCA_035626495.1 Chryseosolibacter sp. | reverse complement strand
GAGTTCTAGTGGCTCAGCGATTATCCCGGAAGGATTGTATTTCGCAAAAATGACATCGCCGTCCTTTACCTCAAAGAGAAAATTTTCAGCCAGCTTAAAAAGAGCCATTTCATAGGCCGCCTCGTCAAGTGGAACAATACCGTGCATTTCTGATAATTTTTTCAGAACGCCACGCGTCTCGCTTATTTGTTTTGCGCGCTCCTCCTTTGTCGGTGCGGAATACTTTGGGACATAATATTGCGTCCCGGGGCGTCGGCTTGGTGTTATATAGGGACTTGCATCGATCAACGTACTCAGCTCCAACTCAAGGTTAACAGCGATACCATTGGGATCTGTTATTGTGCCGTGGCGATTTTCAAGGCGCCGCCGTGAAATGTAGTCTTGTAGTAACTTTTCCTGATGGGCATGAATACCCCGTGTAGGCTCTGATTCATGGATCTTGTTAAGAACTGATAAAATTTTTTCCTTGATTGCTTCTGTCATAGTCTGTCTGGTTGCATGAGAGTTTCGAATTCTGATTTGCGGACATAGCATTTCCTACAGCCTGGAAGTCGGTAAAAATTCAGCAATTGTTTTTCTCGCAGATAATACAGACTCCGTCTGGAAACGTCGTAGTGCGCAATTAGCTGATTGAGCGATAGAAATTCGCCCGTAGCAGTTAATGCCATCTTTGTTTGAAGGAGATTTTAAGAGTGTATTGTGTTTCCGGGATTTTACCCCGCAGTTTCATCCACGCGTCGGGAGCGTGAATCAGATGATAGACAAAAGTAATACACTCCGGCATGATATAAAAATTTTCTATGAACAATTTTGCATTAAGTCACAAAGTGGCTACTTTTGCTTTATCAAACTGTCCCGTCACTGGGAGAAACACATCAAACTTTGACCGCGCTTCCCGGTTTTTTCTACTAACAGGAAGCAAATCAAAAATTGCAAACTTTTGTAAGTGTAAAAGACGCGTGCCGTCTTTACAATCTCTCGAGATCAAGCCTTTACAAGCTGATCGCCTCGAAGCAATTAAACAAGTATGCTCCCGGTAACGTCCAGCGAAGGACGTTCTTGTCCACTGATGAATTACATGGTCTGTTCAAACCAAAAACAGAACAGCTATGAAATGTATCTATGGACTATTTCGAAAAAGTTGCGTCACTGATTCCGGTTACATCCCATGTAAGGCATCAGGGCAGCATGAAATTTTTGAAAGCCCGCTGTATCTACAGCACGTGGCCAGATACCGCAAGACGGTTGCCGCGCAGGTGAAATTCACCCTAAGCAAGTCAGGTAAACACCTCAGTTCACTTTTCCAGCATCACGACGGCCCCTGGAGTTATGGCGACATATTCTCCAAAGACGACGCGCTGCTTGTGCTGCAGGAGGGGCTTATCATGGAGGTGTTCGTATTCCCAGGTCATCGCGCATTTGCCGAGTCGTTTTACATGAACGTGGATAAACTCCCGTTAAGTGAAATCCGGCTTAATGCGAAACCGATTGTAAAAGAAAAGTACCGGAAGCAGCTGAGCTGTTACGCCGGTCAGCAGATTGGATTTCTAGGACTGAAGTAGAAGAAAAAAGGGGCGGCCGTTTTTGGCTTCCCCTTTTGAAACTTTTGTAAGAAATCCTTCAGGAGCAAAGTTAAGACATACTTACCGGTTTTGAAAAGCTTGTTCAGCCGATTTGAATAACAGAGATCAAATAAAAAATAAGCGTTGAATAGTGGAGGAGTTAATCCGGGTAGTCGACAACTGACAAACCCGGTCAATGGAACCGAAAGGAAATAAAACTCGCCTGGATTATGGGTTAAACATGCTCACCTTAAAAAGTGAGAATTGACAGGGGCCGGGATAGACACTAATTCAGCAAAAAAGGCTACCAATCTGTTTAGAGAAAGATAGCCTTTAATTCAATGGAAGTAATACCAAATGCTTAGGGATAACGCAAAGGTACTAATTCCAGGGAGAAAAGTTGGTGTGTGCATATATGAAAGAAAAAATGAATCTCGGATCATCACAAACTAAAGAAGGGGCATATATCCCCCTTGGATGGGGCATCCACACGAACCCGTTACGGATCCACCCGGATTCACAACGGCAGAAACATATGATCAATCATATGAATAACCATATGGTGCAAAGGGTATTGATACCCTTTATGCCGCCGGCATATACCCGAACGAAAGCCGGGGAAAAGCCGGATGAAAACCAAACATGAACCAGAATTAACCAAACAATAACCAAAGACAATAAAAGACAGCTATGGCGAGAGGTAAAAAAACTGGAGGACGGAAAAAAGGATCGCTTAATAAAACAACGCGATCAATGCGGGAAACGCTTGGCGCCTTCATGGACAAAAAATGGCCCACAGTCGAGAAAGCGTTTAACCGGCTCAAGGACAAGGATAAGGTTTTTGCCTTCACGAAATTGCTGCCGTTCATTACCCCGCAATACTCCTCGATTAACTTCAGCCTGAAGAACATGACCGAGCAGGATCTAGAAACAATTATTAATCACTTAAAAAATTCAGAAAATGAAGAACAGGAAAACGGTATTAATGGACCAGATTAATGACATAATCAATCCGCCGCGAAAGATTCGAGTGCGTCACCGGGTGATTCATACTCCGGAGGAGTGGAAGCAATATCAGGAATCTAAAACAGACAAAAATAGATGCGCAGACACGAACTACTAAAAGAGATCCGCAAGAGGCTAGGAAAGCCCCATGCATTACTTTTCACTGATGAGTCCGGGACATACCAGGACGGGCGCAAGCTCACGGTAAAGGAGGAAAAATACATAATGGCGACCCATGCGGTGGAGCGCATTACCTGGATTGAGGAGGAGCAAGATTTTGTTGGTACAAAATGAACAACAAAGTGGACAACAAAACCGACAACAGGAATTAGGCTAAACCGGTGTTATCGACCGCAGAAACCCAAGATAAAACGAGTTATCGACGTCGATAATCCCCGGCGAGTGAACAACAAAATGAACAACGGATGAACAACAAACGGGTAAGACTGATCAATGAGATACAATCGCTATTGAAGGTTCAGAAGCCGGACTATTGTGTGCGGGATCACCGGACCGGTCTTTTGTATAGGCTTGATGATTTTGATTTTCAGAAGGTGTTGCCCGCGCCAGGTGCAACGGGTATTAATATGAGGAGTAATCGTGAATGCTACAGGTTGAAGGACTTCACGGTATATTTCTAGAATGACAAAGCCCTTCACTCTGCGGCAACCATTGAGCAAAGGGCTGTCAAAATTCCGTTCACTGGCATTTGTAGCCGTCTGCCAGGCATGCAAATATACCTAAACTTTTAGTTTTGTGACCTCTATTGTGACTATAAAAACAGTCATTTTGATAATCAGATAGTTAAACGCTGTTCGCGAGTCCATTGCGGAATCACGCCCCGGTTCCGGTGTTGACGGTCATAGTCGGGCGGTCATATTCAAGGTAGTGTTTGTATGCCTGTTCCTGGTTCGGATTCAGGTAGCTCCGCAGTAAGGTAAGGACTGACTTACCGGTGATCGCTGCAATGGATGGGACCGGCATACCACGGCCAGCGGCGAGCGTTATAAAGGTGCGCACGTTGCAATGGGAGGTGAGGACCGAATATTTAAAGCACGTGGTAATAGTCTTTTTCCCGTTCCTGTATTCTGTTACCTCTACCTTACTTTCCGGAATTACAACCTCCGCGAGATCCTTTATCTGTTCGTTATAGGTTTGATCTGCTATTGTGGGCAGCCTGTAGTTATAGCGGGCTAAGATATCGGCGACTCTCTTTGACAACGGGATCCGGATAAATTCGTCATTCTTCCGTGCCCTTACCAGCACGTCATTGCCTTGGATATGTTCAGGGCCGATCCGCTTTAGATCGCTCACCCGGAGACCTGTAGCGCATTGCAGAACGAGTAGATCCCGGACCGGTCGCAAGTGTGGGTGATCAGGCAGGGTGTGCAGTTCGAATGCAGTCAACTCCTCCTCGGTTAGAAATATTTTATCCCCTGGCACCTCTTTAAACTTCACCAGCTCAGTGCTGGCGTGTTTCTGGGACCGTAGGAACGCCTTGAAGTGCTTCAACTTCTTTGCCTTCGTATTCGCCGCCATCGGCGCCAGGTATAGTTCATAGGCGGTAATTACCTCCTTTGTGATCTTGCGCATGGTTAAGCTCTCCTTCTTTTTCTCTTTGCAGAATGCTTTGAACGTTTCAAGGGAGTCGGTTTCGTTCTCTATGGTTTTCGGATCTTTCTTGCCCTCGCCCTCCTTTATGAATTGTTCCCATAATGTCACGGCCTTTGTAGCGCCACGGACAACGCCGGATTTGTTTTCGTTGTAGCGTTTCTTCACTTCATCGGCAGTCGGTTCCTCGCCCTCGTTCTCGAGTTCTGTAGCGGCCTTCTGTACTTGCCCTAGGATGGTAGTTAGTAAGCGCTCCAGGGTGACCTTACCGCCGGGGTAGCTGTTCTTTGGCTTGTCCGTGTTTTCGTCCCAATGCTTAACGGCGATTTTCTTACCGGTAGCAATTAAACACTCGGTTTCTTTGTAGCTGTATCGGAGGTAAATAAAGGCATCGGCGGCGCCTTTTTTCTTCAGCATGAATTGGTAGGCCATGGGTAGGGGATTTGATCTGAGTCACAATATAGGTCACAATTTTGGAAGTTTTTTATTGTCCGTGGTTGTTTTAAAAACTTGGAATTTCGGCTAAAAACGCATTTTTGCTATAAAATCACATTTTACCGTCATTCCCCTACGGACTGCAAAAAATGGCCTTCTGATGTAAATCAGGAGGCTTTTTTGTTTCTGCATGTCATGTAGCAGCGCAAGGACCCCGAACCGGATTGACTGCCTTTTTCCGTTGTATGTTCTCGGTCTTCGTTCGTAACTTGCTTAACATCCCAACCGCGCATACCTGTGGAACACCTCTTGCGAAGACTCGGATTGATTGAATCGTTTTCAGTCAGGGTCGCGTCCGCTAAATTATTTTCTGACTGGTTTTCGAAATCGGTTGAGATTGATCCATGGGACACCACGGATCGGCGCAAAAAACAATATAAAGGGTCGATTGACGAATCCGGGTTTGAAATTCGAAACAAAGGGGAACGCATTCCCGCTTTTGGCGGGATCAGTTTTGCCAAGGCCATCGGACGCACTCGTCAGTCCGAAGACGGCTTCCTTGTCGAAGTGCAAATCCAGTTGGCGCCTGAGCAGGCCATGATGTTTGCAGCCGGTTGTGTCATCGTCACATTTCTATACATCATTCCCATCGGTCAATTACTGGACGGAGATATTGAGCTGGGG
>DASPNN010000058.1:0-4681 GCA_035626495.1 Chryseosolibacter sp. | reverse complement strand
GCTGATATGTTCCAGGTTCGCCCGGATTTCCTGGTCAGAAGCCAACAGTTCCTGATTGCTGGCGCTCATCAGCCTGTTCGCATCTTCAAGCTCTTGATTTTTTCGCGACAGCGCCCGGGTCTTTTCGTCTACCTGATTTTCCAGCGTTTCGTTGATGCTTTCCAATGAGCGGATCAGCTGGCGATTTTTCAGCTCCTTTTCCCGGATGGTAAGTATGCTCAGGATCAAAGTAAATGCGATCAGGAGAAGCGACCCGTACAGTAGCCATTCCGTAAACGCGTTGATGCCAATCAGTTCTTGTGAGCTTGTTGCGAGCACCACTTCCCGCTCACTGGTTATTTTTTTAAGTGCAGCTTCCAATTGATCCATCAGTTTTTTACCCTCTCCGTCGCGTATCGCGCGCTCGGCCGCGCCCTTCCCCTCCTGCCTGAACAACAAAAGCGTTTTTTCCATTACCGAAAGACGCGTGCTGATCAGGTGAAGAATAGACTGATGTTCGATACTTTCACTGCTCAAATTGGCAGCAGATTTCAACAGCGCATAGTGGTTTGATACGGCGAGGGTTGCATCGCGATAATCTGCCAGGTAAACGCTGTCCATGGTAAGAATAAAGCCGCGTTGACTGGTCTCAGCGTTTTCCAGGCTGCCATACAGCGCCACGGCATGCCGTATGATATTGTAAGTGACCGTCAGCCGCCGCTCTGCGTTTTCCTTAGCGTCGTATGCGCTAAAAAATATAAGTCCAGTCAACAGGCATAGAACCATGGACAAAACCAGTAAGACCTTAACATTAAAAACCTTCGACATCTGTAGCGCTGTTGATTGAAGAATCCGTAAAGGGGGCGAACGTAGTTTGACACAAATTGCCGTAGCAAGCTATGCGATGCTGCACGGGCCGCAAACCGATTGAGCCGTGCCGTTGCGGACCGTAGCGGGAAATGCTCCCATCATAATCCACGTCGTGGAACGATCGAAGTTCCGTCAGGAAAACTCTGATAAAAGTAAGGGAAAACCGGATTTTTTGAAAATCAGATTTGTCATTACAAACCGCAGCGCAGGAAGCGCCATTTTTACAAAAGAAGTAGCGGCTATGGACGTAAGAAAACATCAATCATGGGAAGGTGAATTTGAGGCTGCCGAGCTTGACGAGGAGGCAAAGTCGGTCTTCCCGATGATATTTGCGGCAATGATCGGAATATGTATATTTTCGATCCTGGTACTGAAAACGATGTGCCAACAATTTTTTCGCGCACGGAAGCCGGAATTTTCCCGTCGCATTTCTTCTGCGCCGGACACATTCGATCGTCCGGTTGCGCATTCAAAATAACAGGATTCATTGTCGGTGTATATGTAAAAAAAAACGCCGGGATCTTTGCCCGGCGCTCATGTACTCACGTTTCCATCATGAATTTTCGACACTAAACAACTTCCTGGTTTACGCGTTCTCCTTTGTAAGAATCCTTTCTGTCCTGATTGACACGTATCCTGTTCTCAACGTTCACGACACCCGACACCTCTTCGGCCAGGTGCCCCGCAAGCCGTTTTGCAAACCGGTCATCCACCGAGCCCGAAAGTATTACCTCTGAATCTTTGACTTCCACCTCGATGTTTGACGCATCGAGATACGGATGATCACAATACATGTCGCAAACAATCTCCTTAATCCGGCTGTCCGGACGCTTGTAGTTACGCGGTCCCTTTCCACGGTGGCTGCCAGGCTGCTGCGGCCTTGGCGAGCGTTCTTCAGGCATATAATAGCTTTGGTTGTCCCGATCCAACCTGCGCTGCTGCGTGTCCGCCTCCCACCGGTACTCATGATCAATATACCGGTTGCGTCTGTCTTCATGGGGACTTCTTTCGGTTTGCGGATCTCGCATCAAATCCCCTTGCCGCCTGGAGGTGAGGTAGGCGGCTTCGATCCGGTCATTATAATTCCTCATACGCTCCTTGTTTGATTCCCGGAATCTATCAAAAAGTCGTGCCTCTTTGGATCGTAGGTCCACAATGACGGCTTGCGCGCCGGCTTATAAAACGGCGATCCCGGACGGACGGTTAACAGGCTGGTTCGGTGATCCAGTCGCTTGGAGCTGCTTTTACCCACGACCATCTGCAGGCTTGCCAGGATGACGGTCATTGATGCCGGTCTAATTGCCGGCGGCGCGTCATTCGGCGTTGTTTCGAAAGAGGAGTAAAAGAAAAGGGGACCGAGATCCCCTTTTGCTTTAATCATTCCTTTACGAGATACTTTCTGATCCAGGATCGCCTTTCGGTCTTTACCTGAACGATATACATTCCAGGAGAAAGTTCGGGAGTGGAGACCGTGACGGTGTTCCCGGACGGGTCTGCGAAATGGTGATACATGACTTGCGTCCCGTTTACGTTTCTCAGATAAAGTTTCACATGGGATGGCTTGCGGTCGAAGGCAAGGGTGATCGACTGCACGTCGCGTTTTCCGGGGTTGGGGTATACCGCCAACCCGTCAGCTTCAGCCGAAACGAGTTCCGGTTCATCAATGAGAGAAACTTCTTCCGCGCGCAACCTTGCCGAAGTACAAGGCCCTTTCAATATCCAGGCATCCTGCCAGTAAGTTCCCGTTCCCGGGGCATAGGCCCACGCCGCCCCGTTACACCACCCGGTATAAGGATGAGGTTTGCACTCATACGAGTTGCCCGCATTTTTCACACGGCTTCCCGCTACATAGCCTCCGTTTTCAACATATTGAGGATCGTTGCATCCCCCACTGGTCGTTACCGTGATGTTCACCGGCGAGGACGTGCCGGTCAATCCGGTGTTGTCTGTGGCCTTCGCGGTCAGGCTGTAGCTTCCCGCCGCCACGTTTGCCCAGCTCCATGAATATGGCGAGGACAAGTCTTCTCCAAGCTTGGTCGCGCCCTGGAAAAATTCAACCTTCGTCACGCTGCCCCCGGCGTCCGAAGCGCTGGCACTGATGGTGATCGTAGCCGGGGCTGTGAAGGCCGCATTGTTGGCGGGCGCGGTGATGCTGGCCGTGGGCGCAGTATTCCCGGTTACGGTGACGGAGATCACTGCAGATGTGCCAGTACCCCCAGCGTTGTCCGTGGCCTTCGCCGTCAATGAGTAGTTCCCTGCCCCGACATTGCTCCAGGAAAAACTATACGGCGCGCTCATGTCCGTACCCAGCAGCGCGCTGCCATTGAAGAATTCAACTTTCGCGATCGTGCCGTCGGTATCTGATGCGGTGGCGTTGATCGTGATGCTGGCCGGAGCGGCGAAGCTCGCGTTGTTTGCCGGCGAGGTGATCGACGCCGTCGGGTTTGCGTTTCCGCCTGTGCAATCGCCCAACAACGTCCACGCGTCGGTCCACGCCCAGCCTACGCCGGGCTCGTACGCGCCACCCTGCGAACACCACCCGCCCACTGCGCACTTGAATTTCTTGTTCACATTCTGCACTTCAGCCCCGGTCGCGTACGCAGTTCCATTCACATATTGCGGAACTCCACTGCACGAGCCGCCCGAAGTGGTAACGGTGACATTGACCGTTGCCGATGTGCCCGAGCCACCTGCGTTATCAAATGCCTTCGTGGTCAGCGCATAGCTTCCGGCGGCGACATTGGTCCAGTTGAAGGAATATGGAGACGCCAAGTCTTCCCCGAGCTTCTGAGTTCCCTGATAGAATTCAACGCGGGCAACGCTTCCATCGGAGTCGGACGCAGAAGCGGAAATAACGATACTCGCCGGCGCCGTATAGCTCGCGTTGTTGGCGGGCGCGGTGATGCTGGTGACCGGGTTTGAATTGCCCACCGTGATGTTGATTGCAGAGGAAGTACCGGAGGCCTGAAGGTTATCGAAAGCCTTCGCCGTCAATGTATACGAGCCTGCCGGTACATTAACCCAGTTATGAGTATATGGCGAGGAAAGATCTTCACCGAGTTTGTTTGTGCCCTGATAGAATTCAACTTTCGCAATGGTTCCGTCTGAATCTGTAGCCGTAGCGTTGATTGTAATCGTCGAGCCGGTTGTAAAGGTCGCATTGTTCGCCGGAGACGTGATCGCCGCCGACGGCGCAATGTTGCCCACGGTTATGTTGACAGGCGAGGAACTGGCTGTTGCGTTCTGATTGTCTGTTGCTTTTGCAGTTAGCAAATATGTACCATCCGGCACATTTGTCCATGTAAATGAATAAGGTGATGTCAGATCTTCCCCCAGCTTGACAGAACCCCGGTAAAATTCAACCTTGCTGACCGAACCGTTGTCGGAAGCGGAAGCGCTGATCGTAATGTTTGCACCCGTGCCGAAGGTTGCATTGTTCGCCGGGGCTATGATGCTGACAGCTGGCGGAGGGTTGATTTGCGTACCCGCTGCGTCGTTGATGGCTTTCATAATGCTGTTGCTGCTGCTTAAGGCTACATCCCCCGTAAGTTCCCACACGATGACGCCCTGATGTCCGAACTTTTTCGTATGGCTGATCTTTTCCGCAGCTCCTTTCGGAGTTTCATAGTAAATTTTCTTGTTGTTCAGTCCGATGTACCCGCCAAGCTGCCGGGTGTCGAGTGGATCGTAGGATGTCGCCGCATTCGGATACGCGGCAAGAATCTCCTTCCACTTGAGCGCCACGAAGCCATTGCCGTTGTTGGGTTTGCGTGTCGAAAGGTCATACCCGTACAACGGCACGCCTATTGCCAATTTTGCTTTTGGCACATTG
>DASPNN010000057.1:0-2741 GCA_035626495.1 Chryseosolibacter sp. | reverse complement strand
TCAGGTACTTTTCAGCAACGCCGGCTAGCTTGCCCCAGATGACGATGTTATGCCACTGGGTGTCTTCGATCTTTTCACCTTTTTGGTTCTTGTAGGTGTCTGTGGTAGCGATGGAGAAAGATGCCTTCTTGCTGTTGCTGAAGCTTTTTACTTCCGGATCTTTTCCGAGTCTTCCGATGAGTTGAACACTGTTTCTTAGACTTTTCATCATAGTAAGATTAAGTTGTTGATGGATTTTGTTTTCGACCAAGTAGCGATCGATGTGTAAAGATTTTCCTGACAAAGCACAGGAGTCGTATAAAAAACGGCTGCAATCGACTATATTCGTTTGTAAACGTTTAAAAACGGATATAAAAATGACCTCTCTACAGGAAAAGACCTGTCTGGAGTGCCTTGCGCCCCTCAAAGGCAGAGCTGACAAAAAATTTTGTTGTGACTTGTGCCGCACGGCCCATAACAACAGGCTGAACAGTCGCAGAAACAACTACATGAAAAATGTCAACAATATTCTGCGCCGTAACCGCAGGATACTGACCGAACTCAATGCGGAAGGCCGCAAGCGCGTCAGCATCGAAAAGCTGAAAGCGCGCGGTTTTAATTTCAACTATTATACAAACAAATCCAGGACCCGTGCGGGTGGGGAGTACTATTATTGCTATGAGCATGGATACATGCCCATGGAGAAGGATCACTGTTTGCTTGTCGTAAAAAAAACCTCGTGATCTTGTGACCATCAATTTGATTTCCGGACCGCGAAACATATCGACTGCGCTCATGTATTCATTTGCACAGCGGTCCGACACAACGGTCCTGGATGAGCCGTTTTACGCGGTTTACCTGCTGAAAAGCGGAGCGAATCACCCGGGACGTGAGGAAGTCATCGATGGCTTGCCGGGCAAGGAAGCCGACGTGCGGGCAATGATCCGGGCGTTGGCGACCGCTCCGGTTCAGTTCATCAAGAACATGGCCCACCACATGGAAGTGCTCGAGAATCCCTATATGGAAAACGCGCTTGATGTTTTTTTGATCAGAAATCCCCGGCAGATCATCGCCAGCTACTCAAAGGTGATCGAGAAGCCGATCATGCGCGATATAGGGATTGAGTATCAGTATCGCCTGTTTAAACACCTAGTTTCGAGCGGTAAGCGCCCCGTTGTGATCGATTCCGGCGAAATCCTGGCGGACCCAGCGCGTGCATTGCAGGCGTTGTGCGAAGCTTGCGGTATTCCATTTGAGCAACGGATGCTGCATTGGCCGGCAGGTCCCAAGCCATATGATGGTGTATGGGCTACACATTGGTACAAAAACGTGCATGCATCGACGGGGTTCGAAACCAAGCAAGTTGCCCAAGAACCGTTGCCTGAATCGCTAAAACCGTTGTACGAGCAAGCGCTCGCCATTTACGAAAAACTGTTACCATTTTCGTTAAAAGCTTGACCCTTAAGCAAAATAGTCTTTACTTTACTATAGCCCATTTCACCCGCCCAACTAAAAAGGAAAAAAATTTTGTATTAGTACTGCGTCCAGGTCGTTGATTTATGTTGCAGAAATTTAATCCAAAAAATGCCACCATTATGGTGCATGTGAACGGAGAACTTCTGCCACGCGACCAGGCGAAAGTTTCTGTATTCGACAGTTCTGTCCAGGGTGGTGACGCCGTGTGGGAAGGCTTGAGGGTTTATAACGGCGCCATCTTTTGTCTGGAAAGACACCTTGAGAGGCTGGAAGCCTCCGCCCGGGCCCTTGCATTCGAGAATATTCCGGAACGGACACAAATAAAGAAAGCAATTTTCGAGACCCTTCAAGCCAATTCGATGAAGGACGAAACGCACATACGGCTAACGTTGACACGTGGTGAAAAGATCACTTCGGGGATGGATCCGCGCCTCAATACAAAAGGATGTTGCCTCATTGTGCTTGCTGAATGGAAGCCGATTGTTTATGATAACGCAACGGGTATACGTGTGATCACTTCCTCGGTGCGGCGGAATAATCCGCAGTTCCTGGACTCCAAGATCCACCACAACAACTTGCTTAATAACATTCTGGCCAAGATCCAGGCAAATGTCGCCGGCGTTGATGCCGCCCTGATGCTCGATCACCAGGGTTTTGTGTCCGAGCTGAACGACACGAATATTTTCATGGTATCCAAAGGAAAGGTGTTTACCCCACACGCCACCGCTTGTCTTCATGGAATAACGCGTGGGCTAGTGATCGAAATATGTCACGAACTCAACATCCCCGTCTTTGAGAAGGATCTTTCCCTGACCGAATTCTATAACGCCGACGAAGTGTTTGCCACCGGCACCATGGGTGAATTGACACCCGTGACCGAAATCGACGGCAGAAAAGTTATCAATCGTTCCGACCTCACCATATACAAGAATATCTTACAACACTTTCACACCCGCACTTCTCATTACGCTGAACCCTTACCTTTTTAAAATTATGGCAACAACAAAGAAAAAAAACAACATTAAGCCTCTGGCGGGAGAACGCTGGAAGGAACTGGACCTCAAGAAGGGGGTCACGACCAAGCGCTATGCGATCTCCAATCGCGGTCGCATTGTCAGCTTTAAGGAAAAGATTGACGATGGTTATCTGCTGCGTCCGAGGCTCACCCAGGGTTATCCCAGTGTCACCATCGGACGTGAGGCCAACCGTCAGAATTATTACCTGCATCGCCTGGTGGCCGAATACTTCAGCAAGAAACCAACACCGCGTCACAACTTCGTTATTCA
>DASPNN010000056.1:0-3781 GCA_035626495.1 Chryseosolibacter sp. | reverse complement strand
AGATTGTCAAATGCACACACCTGCCGGTCACGGTAAAAACGCGGTTGGGATGGGATAATCAGTCCAGGAACATCGTAGAGGTGGCCGAGCGTCTTCAGGATATCGGCATCAAGGCGTTGACCGTCCATGGAAGGACCCGCGTTCAAATGTATAAGGGGGCGGCCGACTGGACGCTGATCGGTAAGATCAAGGAAAACCCCAGGATGACAATTCCGGTCTTCGGTAATGGCGACATCGATTCGCCGCAAATGGCAGTCGAATACAGGAACCGCTACGGGGTTGATGGCATTATGGTCGGACGTGCGGCGATTGGGTACCCCTGGATATTCAACGAAATAAAGCACTACATCAAGTTCGGCGAGCGACCGGCTCCGCCGGAGGTCGGTGAACGGATCAGGGCGGTGAAAAAACACCTGGACTTTTCGATGCGGTGGAAGGGCGATCGGCTCGGCATTTTTGAGATGCGCAAACACTACAACAATTATTTCCGCGGAATCGCGGACTTTAAACCCTTCCGCATGCGGCTTGTTGAAGCGAATGACGTGGAGGAAGTTCTGCGAATATTCGACGAGATCTGCGACCGGTACGAGGTCGTTGCCGTTAACTGATCAGCGCGGAAGCTTGCCGCTAACTTCACGTGCTTGTTCAAAATGCCTTCTTTCGTGGGTGACCAGGATTTCGAAAGCTTTGTCGACAGTATACACAATGTTGCGGTTTGCCGGGGAGGAGATCACAGTTCTTTTTTCGAGTAACGGTCCGCATTTGGCCATCATCTGCTTGAGTTCTGCGTGATGCTTTTCAAACCGTTCCACGATATCGGCGGGGATCTCGCTCGCCGAAGGCTGCCAGATCGGAAAAGTTTTCATTTTACGTTTCCGGGCCGGCGACACCGAATCCAGGATTATTTTCCCCATCCAATTAACCATGAAGTCGATCTTACCCAGGAACGGGGCGTTGTATTTGTTCCCGATCACGTCGTTGATAACAGGGTAATAACTTTGATTGATTACAATCAAGTGGTCAATGTTTTGACCGATGCTCCACGTGTCAGGCGACGGTTTGAAGTTCAGCTGGGCAGCGCTGAGGCTCCCAAACTCTTTTTTGAATAAGGATGTGTTATGGTCGATTTCCGCGAGCCATTTTGCCGGGTTTAGTTGCGTTGGTGTCATGCGAACGGGCGAAGCCCGAAATTTAGCCCTATTCAGGAAATTTTAGCGATTTAAAATATTTTGTTGAGAAGATCACCGGCGCTTTAACTATTACCTGGAAAATGACCGGCTACTTGCGGGCCAATGCGCGGGTTATCAAAATTAAATTTTCCGGAAATCAAACGGAGGCAGCAGGTAGAGACGCTCGCCACCTAATAAAGGCAAAAGGGATTCACATCGTAGTGATTGTACGGCTGAAAATTCTGGAATGGTCCATCAATTTCAAACTGGATCACATTTTTCAGATCGGGAATGGTGCAAATATTCGCATTAGACTCGTCGTTAAGGATCACACCGCGGTCAGTGACCAGGACAATTGAGGCGAAGTTTTTGTCCCACAGGTCGCCAATAACGCGGAATCTCACCCCAATGTCCGGGCGTTTATCCTTGAGATCAACCAATAACCGTTTAAGCTCTATAACGGATATTCCTTTAGTTTTTAACATGAACGTTCAATTTCAACTTCACCCGCCATTAAGGTCAAAGAGGACCGTACTTTTCTGTGTTTACTTTATACGATAAAGGTCTTTTTCAGGTCACAGCAGACGTTTTCTAAAATAATTGTACCGAATGCGAGGGGCACAATTTTTTGCCGGTGGTGCTCTGCCTTTGGCACAGAAAGTCGCTGATTCAATCCGCTTTGGAATTCGTCTTGTTCTTTTCTACACAAATCCGAATCTCTTCCCGGACCTTTTTATCTTTTATGAAGGGCCTTTTTTCCACAAATCGGCAGCGGGCGCCTGCGGGTCAAAAGCGAAATGCCTCCCGATCTCCCCAAGGGTTATGACATCGAGAAATGCCGCGACCAAACGGGTGGCGGACTCATATAATCGCAACAAATCAGATTTGATTTGCTGTGCCAATTGTGAATCTTTGCGGCGCATTACCTCACATGTCAGAAACTCATTCGCCGCAAAAATCAACCGCGCTCATACTGCTTATTGCCCTTTCACTTATTTGGGGAACCTCGTTCATACTGATGAAGCGAGGCCTGGTCGCTTTTACACCAGGTGAAGTTGGGGCCATCAGGGTGGTTGCCGCGTCTTTGTTCCTGCTACCGTTCGCCATCGCGCGCATGAAGGAAATTTCGCGAAACCATTATGTCAAACTGTTTTTTTCTGGCATGATGGGCATATTCATCCCCGCGTTCCTGTTCGCCACCGCCCAAACCCAAATGGACAGCGCCATCGCCGGTGTCCTCAATAGTCTTACGCCGATATTTACACTGGTGATCGGAGCGATGTTCTTCAACCAGGTATTCAAACTCCGCTCTCTGCTGGGCATTTTGATCGGTCTTGCAGGAACTGTGTTGCTGATCATATCCCGAACAGGCGGACAGATCGGAGGGCTGAATATTTATGCGATCCTGGTAATCATTGCCTGTGTCTGTTACGGGATCAACGTGAACTTCATCAAATTCCGGATCACGGATCTCAAGTCGCTCACCATTACAAGTGTCGCGTTGCTGCTGATCGGCCCGCTCGCGCTGGTTTACCTTCTGGTCTTCACACCGTTTACTTCCACGGTATCCGGAAATCCCGCAGCCTGGAAACCACTGGGATACGTGGTCCTGCTTGGCATTATGAGCACATCCATCGCGACGATCCTGTTTAACCGGCTGATCAAGATCAGCACCCCACTTTTTGCCAGCTCCTCGACCTACATTATTCCGATTGTGGCGGTTATCTGGGGTCTGCTCGACGGCGAAAAGCTGGCCTCCGGTCACTTCATTGGGATGGCTGCGATCATCGCGGGGGTGTATCTGGCAAACAAGAAATGATATTCCGCTTCGGAACCATCACAAATTCAGCTACATAAACGGCCCTGAATTTGTTGGTACTCGATTTTTATCTTATTTCCGGACTGAATATGTGCACATCCTTTTTCAGGATACTGACGGCGTTAATGCTCCTCGTGAGCCCGGGGTTATTTGCCCAAGATCCGACCGATACGGTTCAGTCTGCCGATACGCTAAAGAAGGCTCCCATATTCGAGTCGATCCGCAACGGTAAGGTTTCAAAACAATTAGTCCGGACAATCACCCGAAAACAGTCCAGCAATCCGACGGCGACAATCAGGTCGGAGGATTTTTTCATCCCCTATGAAGGCAAGATCATTCGCAAGGTCATCATCCGGCAGATCGGATTCGACAAGTCTGTGACCGACACCACAAAACGAATCCGGACGACCATTACAAAACTGGGCAACAAGGCCCACAGTGACAGCAGGGACTGGCTGATCCGCGACAACCTTTTCATTCGCGAGAACAAGCCGCTGAATGCCTACAAGATGGCGGACAACGAACGGTATCTCCGCGACCTGGATTTTATTCTCGATGCGAAACTATTTATCCTCGAGCTGCCGCACACCGAAGATTCGGTTGATGTTATCGTCATGACGCGCGACGTTTTCAGTCTGGGCGGAAGCTTTAATCCGCGCAGTCCGACCAAAACGATCTTCAAGCTTTACGACACCAATTTGTTTGGCTATGGACAACGGGTTCAATTTACCGGACTGATCGATGAGCAACGCGAACCGGTATTCGGATACGAATGGCTCTATCGGAAAAACAG
>DASPNN010000055.1:0-11531 GCA_035626495.1 Chryseosolibacter sp. | reverse complement strand
CGCCAGATCGCTGATAGTTGACCGTATAGTTCTTCATGTAGTCGAGAGGAAAGATCCCCGCTTTGGCCATTTCGATGGAGTTCTGATTGATGTCTGTGGCGTATATTATCGAACGAGGCAGCAATCCTTCCTCTTTCAATATTATGGCTACCGAATACGCTTCCTCCCCGGTGGCACACCCCGCCACCCAGATCTTGATAAACGGATAAGTCGCTAGACGCTGCATGACATCCGCTCTCAGGATCCGGTAAAACATCGGGTCGCGAAACATTTCAGTAACTGTGACCGAAATGTTTTGAATGAATTCTTCGAACAAGCTTTCATCCGTAACGAGGGCGTTTTTCAATTCGGACAATGACCGGATTCTCCTTGAGGTCATAAAGTGGGCGCTTCTCCGGGTGATGGACGCGTCGGCATAATTCGTAAAGTCGTAACCATACACTTCCCTTAATGTGGAGAGCATTTCGTTTAGCTGCAGCGGGCTGATCTGTGTATTCACGGAATTAACGGTATAGCCATACGCGCATTAACGAGACTAGCTGTTGAACGTTAAGCGGTTTTGAAATGTAATCCGACATACCCGCTGCGATGCATTTTTCCCTGTCGCCCTTCATCGCTTTTGCGGTTAAAGCGATGATTGGAATGTTCCTAAATTGCTCGAATTGCCGGATCTCCCGGGTTGCATCGTAACCATCCATCTCAGGCATCATCACGTCCATCAGCACCAGATCGACATGGGGATTGCCGATAAGCGTGTCCACTGCCATTCTTCCGTTTTCCACGGTAATACACTCCATTCCTTCCTGCTCCAGTACGCTGACGAGAGAAAACAGATTGCGCGGATCATCGTCGGCGATGAGCACTGTTTTGCCTTTTAGTACTTCTTCTGTCTTGTGAAGCTTTCTGATCATGCGCTGCTTTTCCTTCGGAAGCTGGGATTCCACCCGGTGAAGGAAGAGCGTGGTTTCATCAAGCAATCGATCGTGCGAATGCGCGGTTTTCAATACGACCGAATCAGCAAGCTTGTCAAGCCGCCGGGTGTCTTCTTTCGATAGGCTTTTGCCCGTATAGACGATAATTGGCAGATTGCTCAACTGTTCATTTTGACGTATCGCTTCCAGGAACTGAAAGCCACTCATATCCGGCAACCCCATGTCGACAATCACGCAGTCAAAATCGTCTTTCTTAAGCATTGCCAGTCCTTCCTTCGCTGAGTACGCAGAGTAGCAATTGACATCGCCATTGCCAATCAGTATTTTAACAGCCATATTGTGCTGTGGGTCGTCTTCAACGATGAGGAGCTTTTTCGGTTTTCGTGATACAAAAGTTTCAATTTTGTCAATTGCTTTCCAGAAGGCTTCCTTTGTGACAGGTTTCTTGATAAAATCCAGCGCTCCCTGCTTGAGTCCCTGTGTGCGATTTCCATATCCTGAAATGATCTGAACGGGAATATGACGCAGCTCAGGATCGGCTTTAAGCTGTTTCAACACCTCACCGCCACTGAGCATAGGGAGTTTCATGTCGAGCAGGATCGCATCGGGCTTGTACTCCCGCGCATACCGCAACCCGGTTGTACCGTCATTGGCAATAATTCCCTTGTATTGCCTTTCTCTGACAAACTCCAGAAGGACTGTCGAAAAATTGGCATCGTCTTCAACGATCAGAATTTTCCGATCGGTCGCTTTCAAAGCGCGCCTGTCATCTTCGATAATGGTTGCCCGGAATTGGTCATCGGGCGTGAGCGAATCTAGCCAATCCGCAGGCGATGATGCAGTTGCTTCTGCTTTTGCTGTTTGGGCGATGATATCCTCAGCCGACGCCGGAGTTTTCTTGACATCACCCGGAATATACAATGTAAACGTGCTCCCCGATCCTTCTTTGCTTTCAAGGTGTATTTCTCCTCCAAGGAGCTGACTCAGCTCGCGACTGATGGACAGCCCTAATCCTGTGCCACCATACTTCCGTTTCGTAGACCCATCAACCTGCTGAAAGGCCGCGAAAATTGCTTCTTGCTTGTCTCTCGGAATACCGATTCCATTGTCTGCTACTGTAAAGGCGAAGACAGACGTCGTCGTATTTAATGTCTTGCTCGCGAACTTGGTATTCTGTCCAGGTTTGCCGATTGTCAATGTCACCTTTCCACCCTGTTCCGTAAATTTGAAGGCGTTGGACAGAAAGTTCTTCAGGACCTGCTCTATTCGCTGCTGATCGCTGCTGATCACCTGCGAATCCATGTGATCGGCGACGTGTATTTCGAATGCAATACCCTTTGAGCTCGCCACTTCGTCAAATACGTTGTGAATATTTTTAATGATGTCCCCGATGGCGAACTCCGAAACATCCAGCTCCATCTTGCCGGCTTCGATCTTTGACAGGTCGAGGATCTGGTTGATCAGGTTCAGGAGATCGTTGCCTGAATGATAAATCGTGTTGACAAACTGAAGTTCTTTTGAGCCCAGAACATTGTTTCTGTTTTCTTTCAGGACCTGCGCCAGAATAAGAATGCTGTTGAGCGGGGTTCGAAGCTCGTGCGACATGTTGGCCAGGAATTCGCTCTTGTATTTGCTGACAATTTCCAGTTCGTTGATCTTATCCTCAATTTGCATTTTGGCCACCAGCAGCGCCTGCTTCTGCTCTTCAAGCAATCCTGCCTTGTCACTCAGCTCTTCATTTGTTTGCTGGAGCTCTTCCTGCTGTGACTTAAGCTCTTCCTCGGATCTTTCGAGCATTTCCGTTTTCTCCTGGAGCTCTTCATTATATTGTTTCAGTTCTTCCTGCTGGCTTTCCAGCTCCTCTGCCTGTCTTTGCGTTTCTTCCAGCAGTTGTTTTAACCGTTCTCTGGCCTGCGCGGCGTGAACCGTGATCCCGATGTTATTTCCTACCATTTCAAGAAGGCTCATGTCAAGCTGTGAAAATTCCTTTGTGGCGCCGATTTCAAGCACCCCTTTTACTTCACCTTCATATTGAAAGGGATATACAAGAATGTTTTTTGGTGGATGCTCGCCAAGTCCTGAATTGATTTTCACATAGTCCTGCGGCACATCGTTGAACACAATCGGTTTACCTTTGAGGGCGGCTTGTCCAACCAGCCCTTCGCCCAACCTGATCACGGACCGGTTGGATTTACCGTCGAAAGCATAGCTGCCTGTAAGTGCCAGATTGCCGTTGTTGCGAATGTACATGGCGCCAATCTGCGCGTTGAGGTACTGAGCCAATTCCGTGGCAACATCGCCTGCTAATTCTGCAAGATGCTTGTCTCCTCGCATGCTGTCATTCAACGCACTGTTTCCGGTCAATAGCCAGGTCCGCATTTGATTCTCCTTTGCCAGCTTGTCCAGGTTGGTTCGCATGTTATTCAACGCGATGCCCAAAAGGTCCGCGTTGCTTCGTACAGGCACCGCTACGGTATAATTTCCTTTCCCTATTATGTCGGCGGCTTCGGCATACTTCTTTGTTGCCTCTACCATGTTGTTGAAAGATTTCGCAAGGGTTCCCATCTCGTCATTGGCGTGAATCGGCACATGAACATCGGTATCTCCGTTGGTGATCTTTTCGGCGGCCTCTTTGATCAGTGTGATGCTTGAAACAACCTGCCTGATTGTTACAGACACCACCAGAACAATCAGCACTACGATTACGAGGGTCAGGCCGACGCTGAAGTAAACGCTTTTATTAATTTCTGTGAGCTCCGATTCGGCCAGCTCTCTCACCTGGCTTAATGAAAAATTCTCGATCTGTTTCAACAGGTTGATGGCCGAGGTGGAATTTGTCCACCAGTCATCCTGCCGGATCAGTCGTAAGTTTGCCGGGTCTGCAAAGACTGAATCCACAGCCCGGGAAGTCTCCAGAACGGCGTTGCCGATGAGCTTTTTCGAGGTGAAATCTACAATTTCAGGGGGTGCTGTGTTTCTGAACCGTGCAAAATTCCGTTCCGCAGCCCCTTTCAGCACTGCAAAGTCGCCGTACTCCCTTTTTTTGAATCGCCCGATAGAGGTTGCTGATGATAATATGCTGCGCAGCTGGGCAAAGTATTCTTTAGAATGAAGAAGAAATACGTGTGATTCAAGTCTATTTTTGATTTCGATATTTTTTGATTTTCGCAACGTCTGGCTCATTTCGGTAAGCAGTTGAATCTTGTACCGGTTTACCCTGTGGGAATAAGCCTCGAGCGACTCTCTATAAAAATGAACACTGTCGAGAAATGGAAGTATGCGGGATGTTTTCTGATGTGACGAGAATATTTTTTGAGTTTCTGCGATTGCGAAATCCGATACGTTCATCTGGCGCTGCATTTCGGCCTTGTCGGTATCATTGCGCGTAGCCAGAAAAGTTAATATAAGACCGCGCTCGATTTGAAGCTCATGCAACAACCGGGACATACTTTCAATCTCGCTGAACTCGTCATGTACTTCCAGCATGGTTGCCTTACGTTCAAGCGCATCGGCAACATTTAAATAGAGGAAGTACATGAGAGCCAGCATGGGGATCAGAGAAATAATGAGGAGCTTGCCCTTAATGCTGATATTCTTCAGAAAGTTCATCACGTTTGGCCCGGTTAGATCACAGCAAATTTATGTATGGCTGACCATATCGCGAAAACGTTTGATACTGGCATGATTTTTTTCGGGCGAGATTTTCTGCGGTGATGTGATGAGGTGAGTGTTTGCCGCCTGTTGAATAGTAGCAAACGGTTCTGACACAAGGACTGTTCTCAAGCCAGCTTTCTGATAAATTCTTCCAGGGAATCTTCCTCTTGCAGCTGAAGCTTCTTCTTTAAGCGGTACCGGGATTTCTTAACGCTTTCAATCGATATTCCGAGCATATACGATGCTTCTTTTACGCTCAAGTTCATCTTCATGAGGGCCGCCAGGCGCAATTCTGCTGTTGTGATCTCGGGAAAACGGAAGCGAACGCTGGCGAAAAATTTGGGATAGACTTCGTTGAATGTTGTCTTAAAAGCCTCCCAGTCTTCATCGGTAAGGATGTGTGACTGTAAAATTTGTCCGAACTTTTCAACGTGCTCGTGTTCGGCTGTGGTATTGCTGTCTCTGAGCGTTTCCAGTTCGAGGCTGATGCGGTCAATTATTTCAGATTTTTCAATGATCTTTTGCATGTAGAGCTCAAGTTTTTGTTTGCTTGATCGCATCAGGGCATCGTTCTTCTCGGTGAGTTCCTCACGTTGTCTGGCGAGCTCTTGATTTTGGAACGCGAGTTCTTCGCGCTGGGAGATAAGTTCTTCGTTTTGGGTTGCCAATTCTTCCTTCTGGGCGAGAAGTTCGTCGTTTTGAAATGAGATATGCTGTTCACGCGTTTTTAATTCCTGGTTGGTGGTCTGTAATTCTCTGGTGCGCTGTGCTACGAGTGTTTCCAATATCGCGTTCTGTTTCTGCTGTTCCCTCAATCGTATGTTGTGCAGCCATCGGACAGAAATAAAGGTGAGAACCGCCAGAAGAAAACCATAGAGCATCAGCATCCACCATTGCCAATACCATATTTTGTTTATGGTGAAAGAGTAGGTGAGTGGATCACTCCAGAGATACCCACCGGCCTGTCTTGCCCTGATTTTTACAGAATAATCACCATCACGCAGATTGGTTAATTTGAGTGTATCATTAGGTGAAAGGTCAATCCATCGGTTGGAGGTCTCGTCAAGATTGTAAGCATATTGAATGGATTCATTCGGGTAGGATAGTGATACAAAATCGAAAACCAGGTTACTCTGGTATGGAAATACACGGGATGTACTTTCCTTGTTATCATTCTTTACCGATAACATGACGGGTGTTTTAGTGCGCGACAATTTTCTGAAATCCGGGTGGGAATAGAAAAACCCCCCTCTTGTGCCAGCCCATACAGTACCGTCATCCGTCTGCGTCAGCGAACGGAATACCATAAGATTCGACCCCAGTCCTGCCTTCTGATCGAAGAACGCAAAGTTTCCGTTATCGTATTTCACAATTCCACGCGACTCTGTAAAGAACCACACAGCGCCGTCTCTGTCGATGACCACTGCCACCGCCTCCTGGTCGCGAAGCTCTTCCGTATATATCCGTTCAATCGATTGATTCTTGTAGCGTAATAGTCCAGCTGTAGAAGCGAGCCAGATGGTGCCATCGTCGGCTATCGCAAGATCGTGAACTTCGAAGTTGATATCGTGCGGAAAATGCATTTTCACGCTTAGGTTTATGAAGCGATCGGATCTCGCGTCATAGCGGTACAGGTAGGAATCTGTGCCGATCCCCGCGCAATACAGCACGCCGGACGGCGATTCCTTGGCCACTAACATCCGGCTTTTGAACCCGGCGCTTTCATTGTATTCGACTATTCGGTTGTCCTGGGTGATTTTTAATAAGCCCGTGATCGGCTTCCGCCCTGGCGCCTGTTGCACCCAAAGCTGGCCGGTTCGGTCCGGGAAGAGATTAAAGATAATTTCTCCACGTTCACTCAGGTCTGCCGCAAGGTGAAGCTTGTTATTTTCGTAATAGTATAATTTGTCGTCAACGCCTGAAATCCACAACCGGTTTTTATCAACCGCAATGAATGATTGCAGCGCGGTGAATTCTTTGGCGGGCCACGCCTTGTACTCATGCTCACATATCCGGGCGCATTCAAACAAGCCGTTGTCACTGTCGACATAGATCTTCCCATTCTCAAGAAAAACGATGTGTTCGAATGTGATCATTGGCAGATCTAGGCTGAGCCGGCTAAAGGCCCGTTGTTTCAGCAACCAAAGTTCACCGTTGCCGATCACCCAGATGTTATTTTCACTCGAAATATGAATCTTTGAGATGCTTCCGAATTCCGGGTAGAGGATCCGATGCGGCTCGTTCCCATTTAGTATTTTTTTGAAGATGTAGCTGGACTTTTCCGGTTTCCCTATCCATAACCCATCACTGGTGGTGCCAAGCAAGATGCTGCCACCGAAAAAATCAAGGTAGGTAGCCTCAAACTGATTTGGCAGGCCGACCCATTTAGCCGGTAACGGCATGCCTGTCCTGTTCTTTGGCAATTGCAAAATCCGGTATAGGTCGATGATCAGCGCCGCGGAATCCGCCAGCGAAATAAATTGCATTGGGTGCTCAAACCGCATGGGTGTTGCACGAGGCAAAAATCGCGAAATTTCCTTCCTCAGGGCGTATAACTTTGCATAGGGTGTTAATAACAGGATGTCGCTGTTGTCTTTTACCAGCAAACAGCGACTATAGCTTCCAGCAAAGTTCTCTACCTCAACGGCCCTGAGTCTATCTTTTGTGTAAACGAAAACACCTTTCCTCGACAGGATCCACCAGGCGGTATCAGTCGCTGTAATATCAATAACATCATCCGGACTAATTTTATTTTTTAGAATATTTTCAAAGCGGGTGAAATCCGGTTCTTTACCCGGCACAAGACTCACCAGCAAGTCGGCGGCAATTGCGACTACGTGCGATGTTGACAGGTGCACGAACTTTCGATAGTGGCCATGCCGTACAGTTTCGATTGATTTTCCATTATATCGCTGGAGTCCGGTTTCTGTCGCAAGCCAGACAAGGCCCAGGGAATCTTCGTACACATCCAGAATCGTCAGTGAGTCTATGGTATGGTCGGTGATCTTTAAAGTTTGAAAGGCTTGACCAGATGTGCGGTAATTTGATGCAAAACAAAGAAACAATACAGCGCACAGTCTGACAAAACAAAAGATCCTTCGAAGCATTTTTGGGCTAGTGAGAAGGTTAAGATACACAAAAACCGTGACTTATGAGTCGGTCCGATCTGACCTCATGCTCCATGACCCGGTGTTCTCCCGCCTCATCCGGGCCACTACCGGCAGCGTATCTGGAGACGTATTCATCTATAATATCCTGACAAACCACTGCAGTCTGAAACCGCCAGCGAACTAATATATCGAATGTTCAATTACAGCTTTTTTCGATCTTCCCCATGCTATAAAGTATGCAAGCGCTGCAAGGATAAAATTTAGAATACTAACAGCGTAGGCCGTTTTGGCGATGTGAAAACCGGCAGCCACAATCATCATGATACAAAGGCAATACGAGGCAAGTACTGTTAACTTTGGCATAAACTTAAGCATGGACGGGAGGATTAATCCCAGAGAAGCAGCGGTCTCGGCACAACCGATTAAAAAGACTGTTGTTCCTGAAAATTCCGCAATCCATGGCACCCTTCTCGCAAGGTTTACCATGGGCGTAGACATTTTTATAAACCCCACGACACTGAATATCCCGGCAAGAATTATCTGCGCAACCCAGAGGGCAATGTTCATCGTTCTCCACCCCCCGGACCTTTCAGTCACTTCGGTTTTCATATCGTAATCCTTAAATTGATTTATTGTTATCATTGTTTTGTGTTTGATGAGGCGTTTTCCAAATATTGACTTAGTCAGCCCCTTTCTCTACTTGACACTTTTTCTTGCAAGTCGCATCATTAACTTTATTTTTTCTTCCATCCGTTTGGCCTGTTGTGCCATAAAAGTCAAATATGCTCTTATCTCTTCACTGGTACTTTCAATTCCTGCCAGGTGAATCAGCCCTTGTATAGTTGCAAGAGGCCCGCGCAGATTGTGTGCTATCCAATAGGTCAATGTATCGGCTTCCGCGCTGCACCCGTCCTGCAGAACATTTCTCGGACTGCGCACCCTCAGGCTTACCATGCTCTCAGCTTCTTCTGTCATTCTAAAACACGAGACTTCTACGAGAATACTGACGCCTTGACCTTTCAGGTGGTAACTTCGCCATTCGACCGTGTCACTTTGGACTTGAACTGCCAGTGTTGATCCGAGATCGACATCGTTTGAGAGAAGGTTGATGTCTTTGTTTCTCAGGAATCCGTAGCAATAGTGCAATTGCTCTTCGATGGATGTTCCCGCCAAATGAATGTGATTGGTGTTGTCGAGAAATATATAATCGGGAAACATATACGCCAGCTTCCTGTATTCTTCATCCGTTTTTATCGGAAAGAAATGGTTGATGCTTTTTATCCGATTCATAAGCTGCGGTGGTTTTGTAAAACATTTCTTCTGTCAATACGAATCCAGACAGCTCCCCCCAACTGATGGATTTCATACAGCCCAATATTGTTGATGAAAGGTAGATGCGGGACTCTGCATTTTGAAAGCAGAATGCGTAACTGGCCCTCGTTTGGAGCAAGTGGGAGTTTCTTTTTCTATCTGGTAAGCGGCTTTATAAGTCAGCAAAGGAAGCGGGTTTTCTACCGAGTGGATTCTGGCCGGCCATATTATTTTTGCTGGCTAACATGATGCGCGATCAGATTGAGCGGCAGGATCTTGGAAACGCCTCCTGTTTTTATTGCTTCTTTCGGCATGCCAAAGACGACACAGGAGCTTTCATCCTGGGCTACGGTGTATGCCCCTGCCTGGTACATTTCCTGGATCCCTGCGGCGCCATCGGACCCCATGCCGGTCATGATTATCCCAATCGCATTTTTGCCTGCATATTTTGCTGTGCTGCGAAATAATACATCGACAGAAGGACGGTGCCTGTTTATTGGGGCATCATCATGCAGTTCGATGTAATAGCGCGCGCCGTTGCGTCGTACCTCCATGTGACGATTTCCGGGCGCAATGAGTGCGCGTCCTCTGATGATGGAGTCGCCGTGACTTGCTTCTTTTACACTTATCCCACATATACTATTGAGACGATCTGCAAAAGAACGTGTAAATACTTCGGGCATGTGTTGAACAATAACAATTCCATAACAGTCTATGGGCATTGCACGCAGGAATTCAAGAATTGCTTCCGTCCCGCCGGTGGATGCTCCAACAGCAATTACCTTGTCCGTTGTCTGGACCATACTTTCGTTGTATGGCTTCTTAATCGTGGGTGCGACCTCGCGATGGATTGCTCTTCGTCTTACCCTGGCCCTGGCTGCTTCTTTAACAGTACTAATGATGGATTGTGCAGCTTCCCGATGAAGGTCATCATAAAGATTTGGTTTTTTTAATACCGAGATTGCGCCATACTCCATTGCCAGAATTGCGGACTCAGTTCCCTTAGCGGTAAGACTTGAAATGATGACGACCGGTATAGGATGCTGTGACATGATCTTCCTGAGAAACGTTATGCCATCCATTCTTGGCATCTCAACGTCAAGTGTGATAATGTCAGGTAGTGTCTCAGAGATTTTTGCCACTGCGATATAAGGATCTGCGGCTGTGCCGATTACTTCCAGCTCGTGATCGCTGGCCAAGATGAGCGATAACGCCTGGCGGATGACAGCGGAGTCGTCAACAATGAGGACTTTGATCTTTCTGCCAGTCATCATAGCAACGCCTTTCTCTCCGGATTTTTGGGTGTGATGTATTTCATCAGTACCTGGCCGGATGCGGATTCGAACAATATTTTCCTTCCATAAACACCTCCTACGCTGGATGCAACTACAGGAATATTGAATTGTTCGAGGGCATACAAAGCAAGTTGAATATTTTGTTCACCGATATTGAAAGCGTTCTTTGAATAGGTGTATTGATTTGCTCCTCCAAAAACCTTTGCCTGAAGCGATGCTTTGTCAGCTCCCAGCTGAATGAGTTTTGTAAGCAGCATGTCCATTGCAACGTTCCCAAACTTAGGAGACTCGAGGCCATCTCCATTCCAGAATGGTAACATAAAATGATTCATTCCCCCGACTTTATTTGCGGGGTCGTAAAGGCAAACAGAAACACATGACCCGAGAATCGTCTGGATTTTTACGCCACAGTTTGCTGCCAGCATCGTTGCCGGAAACAGGTATTGACAAACGGCCTTTATATTTTCATTGTCAGGCAAGCTCATAAAATATCCTCCTGTCCAAATGGCATGTTTTGGTCATCGAAGAAGAAATGGTTTGGAATGACTGTCGCCAACTCAGGTATATTCAGGCTTGTTCTCTGAAAGTTGTTTGTGGTAGATTCAGTTCTGATTGTTCCATTGAGTCGATCGGTGAGGTCTTTTGCAACCGCCAGCGTTAGGCCACAATTTCCTCCGGGATTGGCCAGTGAGTCATTGTGTTGGCGCAGCCGGTCAAAAATATCGATTTCCGAGGATGCCTGGATTTCGCTTCCGGTATATTCCATTGTAAAAATCAGTCGATTGTTGTGGATATAAACCTGGAGTATGATACGTCGCCCCCGTTCACAGCATTGGACTCCCTCATAAATAAGGTTAGCCAGTATCCTTTCCAATAATTGATAATCAGTTTTGAAGTTCTTTACCTGGGTGTTTTCGAAAACTATTTCCACCTCGAGATCTTGTGCTTTGCGTTTCAGGAGATTAACCTGGTCGGCTACAAGCGCATGGATATCGATATCTGTCGTTTGTGGTACAATGATCCCGGCTTCAATCTCAGCGGCAATGAAAATGTTAGTGATGAGAAAGTTGAGATCAAAAACTTCATTTTGTATCACCTTTGCCCAGCGGCGGAGCTTGTCCAGGTCGACATTATCGGCATCCTTCATACTTGCCGACAGACCGAGAATCGCTGTGAGCGGATTGTTAATCTCATTACGCACGTTAGACAAGAAAGTGGATTTGACGCGC
>DASPNN010000054.1:0-4557 GCA_035626495.1 Chryseosolibacter sp. | reverse complement strand
TATTACCTTATATTTTGAGGTGTTGCGCAGGTTTGTGCAGTCCTTTGAAAGAGTGCCTGGAAAGGTTGCATTACCCAAAGTAGGCGCAACTAAAAAATAAACTACAGCATGTGTAAGGTTTTTGGCCTGGAATGCTGATTTTTTAAATTTGTAATTCTATATTTTTGGAAATATGAGAATCATTGCAACAGGGATCGTTCTCGCCCTCCTCATCGGATGTGGCTCCGGTAATTCGGCGAAAACCGACGATATCATCGGCGAGATCGACACTACAACATCGACCGAACCCAGTATTTCCAAAGAGCTAATTTCGAACGTACTGCAGTCCATTCCCAGTCCTATTGAAATTTCGGTATTGCTCAAACAGTCGGGGAAAAAATACAATCCGAGTTACCTCAACGCTTCCGATAATATTTCCAAGTACAACACGAATTTCAAAAAGGCGCTTAACCTCGGAATTTACGGAACCGATCTCGGCTACACGAATATTTACGAGCAGAACAACGACGGCGTGAAGTACATGGCATCTATTAAAGACCTGGCTGACGGACTGAACATCGGGCAGTTCTTTGACATCGAAACCATCGGGCGCCTTGCTACAAACAGCAAGAATCTTGACAGCCTGCTGCTGATCACTACGCAAAATTTCAACAACATCAACCATTATTTGCAGACCCAAAGCCGCGAGAATCTCAGCGTATTGTTGCTGACGGGTGGCTGGCTCGAAGCCCTGCACATTGTGTGTGAAGTTTCCAAAGCAAACCCCGACAACAAGCAGCTCCAGGAAACGATCGGCGAGCAAAAGATCATTCTTGAAAACATCATGCTACTGCTTTCCTTCTACAAAGACAAGGACCAAAATATGGCATCATTATTGGGAGACATGAACAAGCTCAAAGACGCTTTCGACAAAGTGACGATCACGTATGTGCACAAACCGGCTACCTTTGAGGTTGTGGGTGGGGTCATGGTGATCAAGGACAACAGCACGAGCACGATCACGATCACTCCCGACGATATCAAGAGTATCGGGTCCATCACTGAGAATATTAGAACGAAGGTAATAAGCTAAGAAATATAGAGTCCTATGAAAAAGTCTATCCTAACCTTTTTGACAATTTTTGCCTTTACTGCCCTGGAGGTCATCGGACAATGCAACGCGGACGCGCTCAGCACGCAGTGCATTCCAAAGCTTGCCGCAGGGTTCAATTTCCTGAAAAGCTACAAGATTGAAAAAGGTGGTAAGGATTTCGTCGAATACTCGTACGTGTTTACAAAGGGAACACAATACATGATCAACATCTGCGCCCCGGGACAGAACACAGATGGAATCGTAGTGAGCCTTTATGATTCAAACAGAAACATCGTAGCCAGCAGCAAGGTCAACGGACAGTTCATCTCTGCCATCGCCTATCCCTGCAACACAACTGGCATCTACTACATTAAATACACCTTCGACGGCTCCACCAGCTATTGCGGCGGCAGCGCGCTCGGTTTCAAGAGATAGTCTTTACCGGACATTCTTACGAACGGACCTCCCCTCGGGAGGTCCTTTTTTGTTTTATCTTTCATGCATGGAAGAGCTTTCGGTAAATTTTCAGTTCAAGGCCCGGTATTTTAAAACAGGAATTCTAACCGATCGGACACGCGAAGTCTGGTTCGTGCTTCACGGTTATGGCCAGCTGGCTGGACACTTCATTAAAAAATTCGCGGTGCTCGAGCAACATGGCATTTGCGTAATTGCACCCGAGGGACTTTCAAGATTTTATCTTTCTGATCTTTCACCGGGGTCGCGGCGCGCTAACGACCGGGTTGGCGCCACATGGATGACGAAAGAAAACCGCTTGACCGACATCGAGAACTACATTTCATATCTGACCGAGGTATATCAGGCGGAGATGCGCGGCCTAAATATACCGGTGACCATCGTCGGATTTTCACAAGGGTCGGCCACCGTCTCGCGCTGGGCAATGTCGGGCAAGATCGCCTTCGATCGTCTGATCCTCTGGGCCGGTATCTTTCCACCTGACATGGACTTCGGAAACGGGAGCCAAATCCTCAGCAGAAAAAAGGTAGTGCTCGTCTACGGCAAAAGGGATCCTTTCCTCAACGATGACCGTTTTGCGGAAATGAAGTCGCTCACGGAAAAACTTGGAGTCGAAGTTATTCGGATTGAATTTGACGGTGAACACGAAATTCATGCGCCCACGCTCCTGCACCTTGTTACCCGTGACGATTCACCATCGTAGCGCTTGCCTGCGCTGTGGGGAGCACCGTGATGTCTGCCAGCACCACATGTGCGGGCGCCGACAGGACATAAAAAATAACGTCGGCTATGTCGGAGGCTGTTAGCGGCGTGAGCCCCTTATAAGGAGCGATGGCTTTCTCCGCATCACCCTTGAAGCGTACCAACGAAAATTCGGTTTCCACCAGCCCGGGATGAATGCCTGTGACCTTGATGCCATAGGTATTAAGGTCCATTCGGATGCCCTGGGTGAGCGCGTCTACTGCGAACTTGCTCGCGCAGTATACATTGCCCTTCGGGTACACTTCTTTCCCTGCAATGGATCCGATATTGATGACATGACCTGAACCGCGTACAGTCATCCAGGGAATCACTTTCCGGGAAACATAAAGCAAGCCTTTAACATTGATGTCGATCATCGCATCCCAGTCGTCGACATTGCCTGTGTGGATGGGGTCGAGGCCATGCGCATTGCCCGCATTGTTGATGAGCACATCGACCTGCTTCCAATTGGGCGGGAGCTTCTCGAGCGCCGAATTCACCTGCTCCCGATCGCGAACGTCGAACGTGCAGGTGATCACTTCCGACATGGACGATAGTTCATCCTTCAGGACGGCGAGCCGGTCTGCCCGCCTTCCGCACAGTATCAGGTTAAACGCGTGTCCGGCGAGCAGTCTGGCGGTCGCTTCGCCGATGCCAGATGTTGCTCCCGTGATGAGGACAATCCGGTTACTCATGCTATTGGAAAAGAAAATAGATCGTGATGGTGTTCGTATTCAGCCGATCCAGCGGCTGACCATACTGGTTGGTCGTGTTGTCGAGAATATTAACCAGCCCCTTCGAGAACCTGATCTCTGGCGAAAATTTAAACAAGGGATAATACAGGTCGAAGCCGAACCCGAAATCAAGGTTGAGGTTCCATCCTTTGACTTCAAGCTCAGAGATCGCGTTTTCAATCTTGTTCTTGCCCGAAGCTTCCACCCCAGGTTTGACACCCCCCACCATATACATCCGGATATTGCCCCGCCGTTCGGATTTGTACTTAAGGAGGATGGGCAACTCCACCATGGTTGTTTCAATCACCTGTTCCTGTGAAGGTGTATCGTCTGTATAGACATATTTTAGACGGTGCTCGTAAAATGCCACTTTGGGCGTGATGCGAAAATCGAAAAACTCTTCGAGCCGGTAGTTGACAATAAATCCAAGTGAAAAGCCGGCGGACCATGGGGGTTCAACCGAGTGAAGAGTATCGAGGCCGTCGACAAAAGCATCGGAATAGTTCATCTGGTAAGCGGTGGTGTGGAGGCCGATCAGAAATCCGTAGCTGAGCTTTCGCTCATCGTAGTTCGGGTTATTCTTCTGCACCCAGCGTGTTTTTTGGGCCAGGCAAAGGCCGTATACAGCAAAAAGGAAAACTACCAGGAGGGCTACTTTCTTGCCGTGTAGATAGAGCTTATTCCGAATGTGAGTGGTTTGCATGCTGTGTTTTTAAATCCAACAGTTCTGAGGATGGTCTCAAACGCTTCACCATCTGGAAAGGCCTCCACGGATGCCGGCAGGTAAGTATAAGCTGACTTATCCTTGCTGATCATCCTGCCTATTTTAGGCAAAATGATCTTAAAATAAAAATTATAGATCTGTCTGAACGGGAACCCCACCGGCCGTGAAAACTCCAGCACCACCAGCATCGCCCCCGGTTTCATCACCCTCAGAATCTCTTTTAAACCCTTTTCCAGGTTTTCAAAATTGCGGACTCCAAAAGCAACGGTCACAGCATCGAATTTATTTTCCTCAAACCGGAGATTTTCAGAATCACCGAGCTGGAGTTCGATAAGATGGCTTACTCCCAGTCGGGCAATTTTCTGTCTGCCCATCTCGAGCATACCCGCCGAGATATCCACACCAATCACCCGCTCGGGCTTCAATTCCAATGCCTGGATCGCAAAATCCCCGGTGCCGGTGGCTACATCGAGCAGAACCGCTGGTTTCAGGGGGCGAAGCATCCGGATGGCCTTTTTTCTCCACCCTTTGTCAATCCCAAGGCTCAATAAGTGATTGAGAAGGTCGTAGCGGCGGCTGATGTTGTCAAACATGCGTGCCACCTGTTGTTTTTTGCCTGCCTGATCTTCTTTGTAGGGTAAAACGCCCATCCGATTTTTTTTGGAAACGGGGCAAGTTAGAATGTTTCCAGGTAGTTATGAAATCACTGAAATGTGAGGGCTCAGTTCTGAAGGACTTTGAATTCAACGCGGCGGTTAAGCTCCCGGCCCTCGTCCTCATCGTCGTTAGAGGCCAGGGGCTTGCTTTTGCCA
>DASPNN010000053.1:0-9351 GCA_035626495.1 Chryseosolibacter sp. | reverse complement strand
CCCCAGCTGGCAAGGGCTTTCTTTAATGTCTCGACGTCGACATCGAGCATCTGCGTGAAAGGTGTGAGGTCTGGGGCCATTGATATGATTGCGCCTACATTAAGGTCTTGGTTGGGCCAGCCGTCCAATCGCTTTCCGATACCGGTATTGCTGTCGACGGTGGAATGGCATACCGCACATGTTAATCCGATCGATTTCAGGTTGTTTCCATCAAAATTGGCCACGACGCCGACGACCGCATTCAGCTTTAATAATGTGAGGGTAAAATCGACGTCGTTGAGGAGCTTGCCTTCGGCCACTGCTTCTTTTGCAAACTTGGGCAGCACATCGATGTCGACTTTCAATCCGGCATCCAGGGCGGCCTTCGGCGAAAGACCCTCGCCGATTCCTCCGGCTCCTTTGTCGGCGATTGCTTTGTGCAGCTGTAGTTTATCCGTCCAGAATGTTTCGTTGCCGAAGGTTTCAAAGCGAAAGACAGCACGGCCTTTTTCAAGCATTTCGTCAGCGTTGTCGTTGATATCATTATTCCATGTGCGTTCTTTTCCGGATTCATCGGAATTTTCGCGAATGGACTTTTTTGGAGAATCACACCGGATGAAAATAACTTGTGCGAACAGGGCAATGCAACAAGCAAAAACAATAATGTTGGATCTCATAGACGGATGTTTTTGAATGGTGGAGGAAGGTGAGAAAGGGCTAAAAAAAATGTGCCGTTCCTGTTGTGACAAGCGGAGGCGATTCGTGAACGGCTTGTAGATCTGAGTCTACATGTTTATCACAAAATATAAACGTGTTGGACCCATGACCCAGGGAATCGGGGTAATGTCAGGCACGCATGGCAACGGGAGGCCCGCCCAGGACCTTGCCCGGTCTTGCGGACAACCCGACTATTGAAACGGTGTTGGATTCTACTCGTACTTCAGGGACTGTACCGGGTTAGTCCGTGCCGTCTTGAGCGAATGAAACGCGACCGTTACGAACGCAAATGCGAGCGCGAGCAGTCCGACCAAACCGAAAGTGACGTAGTTAATTTTAACCTGATAAGCAAAGTTTCCCATCCACTGGTTGATCGCATAGTATGCGGGGATGGCTGCGACAATCGCCGCGATGATCACGAGATACATGATGTCTTTGAACAGCAGGTAAATGATCCGCGGAATGCTTGCACCATGAACTTTGCGGATGCCGATTTCCTTGGTGCGCTGGGTGGCATTGAAGGCGGACAGCCCCAGCAAACCGAGCAGTGAAATGAAAATGCAGATGACCGACAGGTTTGAGAGTAACGTGTACTGGACCTCATCGGCGCGGTACTGTTCATTAAATCGGTCATCCAGGAAGAAATATTCGAACGGGTGTGCGGGGTCGTAACCTGTCCATTTCTGCCGGATGTAGTCGAGCGTTTCGGGAAGATTTTGGCCAGAAACCTTCATGTGTAGATAGCCTCCCTCGCGACGTGACTTGACAATGAGCAACGGCTGGATGGTATTGTGCAGGGACGCGTAATTGAAGTCCTTCACCAGGGCGATGATCTTGCCATCGGTTTCGCCGTGGAACCATTTCACTTTCTTGTTTATCGGGTCCTCACCCCAGCCCATGAGCTTGGCGGCGGCTTCGTTACACATAAAGATGTTTTCAGTGTCGGCGTCGGGGCCTGGTTGAAAGTCACGGCCTTTTACGATCGAGATCCCCATGGTCTTGAAGTAATCTTCACCGACAGAGATCATCGAGAATGCCTGTTGTTTCATGCCTTCGGTGCTTTCCGCCCACATAACAGGCCCGCCAGCGCCCATACCCATTACGTTGTATGAAGTGGTGACAGAGGAAATGCGCGGATTTTGCAGCAGTTCATTTTTGATGGTATGGATCCGGTTCTGGACCACAGTATCCTGGATGGGAATAACGACGACGTTCTCTTTGTTGAAGCCGAGGTCCTGGCTGCGCATGTAGTCGATTTGGTCCTGCATGAAGAACGTGCAAACCACTACGAAGATGGATACCGCGAATTGACCGGTGATGAGGACCTTGCGCAGGAAGTGTCCGGACCTGCTGTTTTTGAAGGTCCCTTTCAAAGCATCAAGAGTTGGTACTCTGGGCAGGAGGAGGGCCGGGTAAAGGCCGGAGAGAACACCGATTGCAATTGTGATCGCGAGTGATCCGAACAGAAGGGTCGGATTGTGGAAGAAATCCGGAGTGAGGTTCCTGCCGATGAGATCATTGAAGGTCGATAGATTGAGAATGAGATAAACAATTCCGACCGCCGCAAGCAGGGAGACCAGCGAGAGAAATATGGATTCAGAAAGGAATGAAATGATGAGCGACCGCCGGCTGGAGCCCAGGGTTTTTTTCATGGCGATCTCGGTGGCCCGCTTGACCGATTTCGCTGTGGACAGGTTCATATAGTTGATGCACGCCAGCAGGATGATAAAAATTCCGATACCGGTGAAGGCATAGACATAAGCGATGTTGCCCAGGGGCTCATCGTACTGCAAGTCGGAATGGAAATGGATGTCGGCAAGACGGTGAAGAACAGGGGTGTATTTGCCGCCAACCTGGTCGCCGAATGATTTGAAGTACTTGTTGAAGATGGCAGGAAACTTTTCGTAAAACGTCTCCGGGTTATAGCCGGCCGGCATCAGCAGGTATGTGTATACATCGGGGTTCCAAAATGCTTCGGACTTTGTTTGACCATTCTGTTCCTGCACCCAGTCGCGGCTGATCAGGCCGGAAAGAAGAATGTCAAATTTCAGGTGCGTGTTATCGGGAAGATCGCGGATCATGCCGGTGACTTTCCACGATTGATTGTCGATCAACAATGACTTGGAAAGCGGGTCCTCGTCGCCAAAATATTTTTTAGCGATGGATTCGGTAATAATGACCTGGTTGGGAAGGTCCAGGGCGGTATTCATGTCGCCCGCCAGAAATTCATGATCAAAAACATCAAAGTAATTGGAGTCGGTCCGTACCACGTCTTCTTCGTAAAAAGCAATAGCCTCACCGTTTCGTTCGTATTTGACAAGCGCATGGTCCCAGTTATTGGCCCTCGTTACAGCTTCAACCTCCGGCCACTCCTCCTTGAGTATCCCGGCCAGCTCCCGGGCAGAACGCGCGACGCGGAAGTCGACGCCGGTAGCCTGCAGGTGGCCGCCCAGGCGATAGATCCGATCATGATTGGCGTAATGCTTGTCATAGTTCAGGTCATGTTGAAGAATTAAAAGCAGGATTATACTCACGGCAATGCCCAGTGCAAGCCCGACGATGTTCAAAACAGAGAAGAACTTGTCTTTCAAAAAGACCCGGATAAAGAATTTCAGGTGGGTACGAAGCATGGGTTTTTCAGGTTTAGTGTTGGTAAATGATACAAGGAACGGCGCCTGGACTCAAAAGTTGTTTTTTTGAAGACTTTCCGTTGAACGTTGTTCAAAAATCGACGATGTTTTGCTCGGCCTGTGGCTGGTGCCCGGCGTGGGCATGTTGTCCAGAGGCGGCGTAGCTCAGAACGGAGAAAAGTAAAAAGATGGTGATCTTCATAAGTGTTCAAATTCTTGCTACTAAGATGAAAAAAATCCATAGATCAAAAAAGATGTGGAGACCGGGTCGTGAAAAGGCGTTCGCGCTCGACGACTTCATTGACCGGACGCTAATAGTTGCTAGATTGCTGGCGCGTCGCTGAAAGTCTGCATGTCAAATAATACTCGGATAATAAAGCCTTATTGAATGAAACAACGACTGGTACATGTTGCAATCCTCGTTCGCGATTATGATGAGGCGATCGAATTTTATACGAAAAAACTCGGCTTCGAACTCATCGAGGATACAAAGCTCAATGAAACGAAAAGGTGGGTGGTGGTAAGACCAAAAGGGGAGGGCAGCTGCGGATTGTTGCTGGCAAAGGCGGTCGGTGAAGCGCAGACTCATGCCGTGGGCAATCAATCCGGGGGGCGCGTGTTCTTATTCTTGCACACAGATGACTTTGAACGCGACTATGGGAACCTGCGGTCACACAATATTGTGGTTCTTCGCGGACCGGTGGATGAACCGTATGGGCGGGTTGCCGTTTTCAAAGACCTGTATGGTAACCAATGGGACCTGATACAACCGAAAGAATAAATTGAACGCTGCGGTGTCGAAAAGTGCAAACTATAACGCCACTTCAGAAGTTGGCCCGGCTATGTCATTGCGAGAGCGGATTTTTTGCAACCTTGTAAAAAAAATCGACTGGATGTTGTAAGGATTGCAGCTTCGGATCCGAAAGAAACATTTTCGCTAAAAGTTGAATCACTGGCGTTGCGAATCCGTTTAACAACTACAGACTTCCCTTTATTCCCTCAAAGGGTTGACTAACCGAGCCTGAAGGTCTTTGAATATATTCACTTGCGAAAAGCGATGGCGTAACTTTCGTTGTCGCTTTTCGATTTTCTGTGGACTCAAATTTCCGCCCCATGAATTTCCTATTGGTAGACGACGATGAGATCTTCAACATGCTGAACAGGAAACTTCTTGAAAAGATGGGAATTGCAAAAAATGTCCGGACAGCCAACAACGGTAAGGAGGCCATGCTATTGTTTCAGCAACATTATGTAAAGAACGATGTCACTCCCGACTTTATCTTTCTGGACCTGAATATGCCGGTCATGGATGGGTTTGAGTTTTTAAAACAGTTTCAAAAAATGTCCTCCCACGGCGGTAGCACGAAGGTTGTTATTGTTTTCTTCGTCGTGCGATCCACGCGATATAACACGGGCCAGGGAATGCGGCGCGGATCACTACATTGTTAAGCCGGTTTCAGAGGAGAAGCTGAAAAAATTGTTTTCGTAAATTGGCTGCGACACAGACTGCCCTTCCACCAACTTCCTTCGTGAAGGTGTCTTAAAGTAAATTACGCAACATATTTAGCGGTTGAAAATCAAACTATTTGGCTTGGCAGTTCTCAGTACGCCAGGCAGCTGTTCGAATGATGACACCCCGTTTATTCGGTGCGTGGTACATGGAAGTTTGTTCCCTTCGAAGACCAAGTGACCCATACCGTCCGATTGCCTACCGGGGAAAATTCGTGGGGAGAGGAAATAGTCGTCACCTCAACGATTTGCCGAATCCACACACCGTTTCGGGAAACAATATAAGCAACGTGATTCTTGGCAAGTTTGAATATAGAGGCGAGAAGCGTTTCAGCGTCGGTTCATTAGTCACCACGCAGGTTGGGCAGCCATCGTGGGCGGATCAATTCCTGGAAGCTCTTGCTGGTGAAGTGGAGTTCAGGCGTAATACTACACGTCTTCAAATATTCTATGACGCCGGCCGCAAAAGCGTCACGCTTTTAAAGCAATGATCCTGGGCCCTGCGGGTTCGCAGGCGGGATAAATGCGTACTAAAATTTCCACAGTGTGCTGGGTACCGGCTCATTTAACGTTGCATTTTTCCCTCCATGGAAAAATTCTTTCCGCCGACGTGCAGCTAATGTGTTGTTGGAAGTGCACCGACTACATTTGCAAAAAAAAACGGTATGCAAACAATCACACCTCATTTATGGTTTGATCATGAGGCAAAGGAGGCTGCAACATTTTACACTTCCTTGTTTCCTGATTCAAGAGTATTGCATGTAACCACGCTGCACGGCGTGCCGAGTCCTTCGGGAAAGGCCGATGTTGTTTCTTTTGAGCTTGCTGGTCAGCCCTTCATGGCAATTAGCGCCGGACCCGAGTTCAAGTTCAATCCATTAATTTCATTTATACTGAATTTTGATCCATCGAAAGACAAGCAAGCGAAAGAGAGCCTGGACCGAACTTGGAAACAATTATCGCCAGGCGGGTCGGTATTGATGGAATTGGGGGAATATCCATTCAGCAAACGATACGGATGGCTGCAAGATAAATACGGACTTTCGTGGCAGCTGATCCTGTCTGATCCTGGTGGAGAAGAGCGACCATTCATAACCACCTCGATCCTGTTCACAGGGAATGTGTGTGGAAAAGCGGAGGAAGCCATAAACTTTTATTTGTCCGTTTTTAAGGATTCGAAAAGAGGAATTACTGCGCCATATCCGGAAGGAATGGAACCGGAGAAACCGGGCACGATCATGTTTGCCGACTTCAGGCTTGGAAGTGCATGGTTTGCCGCGATGGATAGCGCGCAGACACACAACTTTAAGTTCAATGAGGCGGTGTCTCTGCTCATTCCCTGTGATACGCAGGAAGAGATCGACTATTTCTGGAAGAAACTCTCCGCCGACCCGGCATCCGAGCAGTGCGGGTGGTTGAAGGACAAATACGGTGTTTCGTGGCAGGTTTCGGCTGCCGCATTGAATGAAATGATGAAAACTGGAAGCAGGGACCAGATCGACCGGTTGACTCAGGCATTTCTCCCAATGAAGAAATTCGACATCCGGAAATTGCGGGAAGCCTTTGAGGGCAAGAAATCACCAGCGGCGATCGGTCATGCATAAAAGAAAATGCTGAATGTAAAAAAGGCCTTGCGGGGCCTTTTTTTGTAAGATCGTTGCCCTTTGAAATGGTTCTACGCCTTTTCGCTGCAATTGAACATCCATTGAACACCATATTTATCAACGCAGCTGCCGAAGTAGTCGCCCCAGAACATATCCTGCAGTTCCATTGTAACCTTTCCCCCTTGCGAGAGTGCGCTGAAGAGTCTGTGTGTTTCCTTGCGCGTGTCGGGCTGAAGGTTGATATATACATTGTTTCCGAAGTTCACTTGAAATCCCATGGACTCCGGCGCATCGGTGCCCATCAGAAGGTGGCTTCCGAGGATTCGGAGCTCGATGTGCATCACCAGGTTCTTGTCCTGTTCAGCGATGGGAGGCATTCCTTCTTGTGGCGGGATGTCGCCGAATCGGGAAATCCCATTGGTGAAGTCTCCACCGAAAACAGATTTGTAAAAGTTAAATGCTTCCTCGGTGTTACGGGGAAAATTGAGGTATGTGCTGACGCTTGCCATGATTAAAGTGATTTGGTTTTGATCAGGTTTCTGCCGCAGCCCTGTGGGTTTGCTTATGGGTCAAAGGTAAAGTCCGGCTTTGATTTCTTGCAACTATGAATCCGGCAAAATGGCGGGCCAAATGCGACAAACAAAAGCCGCTTTCAAGTATTGGGATGGGAGGGACCGCGTAGCCAGCCCGTGGAGGTCCTGACCCAAAAATGACAAAGAATAACCCTATATTAGTCAATCAAAAACCCTTCGGCATGAGATCCCGCCTGATACTTCTGAACGTCAGCTTCATAATTTATTTTATTGGTTTGCTCGCGACCGCACTGTCAGGATTGTCTACCGGAGCCGTCGTGATCATCATGGCTTCGCTGCTAATCGCTGCACTGTACGCCGACAGGTTGTTTGCTTTTGTGAAACAAAACCGGTTCTGGAGGCTTGAATTGGTTTTATATACGCTTGCCATTATTTCGATCGCTGAAATATTTATTCAAGGTTTCAGTGTTGCCGGTAACCTCAGCCTTTTTGGAATTCCCGGCTTTTCAAGTATCCATGCTTTATTTGGCGTTTTGCATCTCGTGGCGTTCCTATGGTTCAGTTCTCAAATGATTCAGTCTGTCGGTTCGAAAGAATTGAAAACGGTTGGGCTATGCGGCTTCGGTCTTTTTGCTGTATTGAATTTTTCGGGTTTACTAAGTTATGGGAGGTTTATCCCGGATCTCGGCCCCGTGCTTTATTACAGCTACGTGTTCCTGACGTTTTTCTATTTGATATTTTTTCTTCTTTATCTGGCTCTGAACGACGGGCCAGAGAAAACGGAGATTCGCGCGTGCGTTGGCATCGCTTTGGCCATGGTCCTTTTTTGGGTTGTGAGATGGAAGGTGCCGCCCTTCATGCCGTTGGGTATATCGAGTGTGGTGTTTTATAGTGGATTTACGATGCTTGTAATTCTCCCGTTCGCGATCCGATTCGCCGGCAGATTTCAGTTTCTGACCGTGTTTGTTTTCTACGCGGTCGTCATCGACTTCTATTTCATCTCGACCGCGAATAACTTCCGTTACCTGGTCGAGGTGGGCGCTGGTGAGTGTCAAGGATACGACAAGATAACACGCTACCCGGAGGTCCGGGATCCAGGAGTTTCTCTTGATGAATTATTCAAAGCACCGGCGCCGGAAGAACTTGCCCGAATCATCGAGGAATGGGATCAAAAAGACTTCAGCCCCAGAGACATCCGACTGGAATATAGCGGGTGCGCCACGAATGGCGATTCGCTGAAAGTTATTTCTCATGTTGTCGCTGGTAAGAGACACTACGGAATGGTCAGAATTCCAGCTGGTCTCAACGCTGCGACGGCTCCCATACTACTGGGGCTTCACGGCGGCGGCACCGATCGCGACGTGATGCATGCCGACGAGTTGCGGAAAATCGCGAGTGGCAGTTGCCGAAATACTTTGGATGATTATATTACGATTGCTCCCGCGTTCCGTGGCGATATTGTCCGGGGTGATGGATTTTGTTTTTGCTCGGAAGGCTATTCAGGTGACGTGTGGATCGGTGCGGCGGAAGATGCGATCGCGTTTTTGGAAGTTGTGAAGCAAATGTATGGAAAGAGTGACAGTACAAGAACACTGGCCTTGGGGGTCAGTCGGGGGGCGACCGTTGGCCTCATCGCCGCAGCACTGACGGGCAAAATTTCAAAGGTAATCGCCATCTCAACCCATGCCCAGTTTCATCACCCTGAACCTTATCAGCACCAACGCGTGGGAGGGTCATATCCTGCAGTGTTTTTTACGCCGGCAGCGAATGTGGGCGATATTCGGAAAAGGTTGATCGCCAGCTCACCAGTCTATTTTGCGGACCGGCTTCCAGAATTTGAGATCCACCAGGGAACCGACGATCATCTCACAACGGTCTTTCATGCCCGTGCCCTTGAGGCGCGCCTGAAAGAAATCGGTCGCGACATTCGTTCATATAAGATTTATTATTATGAAGGAAAAGGACACGGCTACGACGACGATCAGCTGGTTTGCAGAAGCCTGTATGAATTTGCCAGGCGGACGGAAATTCCGTAAGGGTTACCGCTGAAATCATTATGAGGCGTTGAAATTGAGGGCCGCCGTACGGATTTTTTTCCTGCTATTCGTCACCTCATAGAGCAGGATGCCGTTTCCGGTTTTAATTGCAATACTGCGTGAAAACTGTTTTCTCATGCAATCAAAGAATAGACGGACCTTTATCAAGGAAACGCTTGCGGGCGCGGGCCTGGCAGCGATATCGCCCCCTGACACTTATGCCCGCGTGCGGCATGTTGTCCCAAAGTCGCCGGATGCTACAGGTGTTTCAAAGGATCGCATTAAGTTTTCAGTAATCGGTCTCAATCATGGACACATTTACGGTCAAACCGACGCGGTTATC
>DASPNN010000052.1:0-11443 GCA_035626495.1 Chryseosolibacter sp. | reverse complement strand
AGGCGGGTTGAACGTGATCTGGCGGCAGCAAAATTGGACGTAAAAGTTGCGCGGGCTAATTTCTATCCTTCCTTCAGAATTGTTGCTGGCGCCGGCTTTCATGCTTTCGATGCCAGGTACCTCATCAAGCCTGAGTCAATGCTCTATTCAATAGCCGGAGATCTGATTGCTCCCCTTGTTAACCGGAATGCGATTAAAGCTGCATACTACTCCGCCAATTCGAGACAGCTTCAGACGGTCTATAATTATGAGAGAGCGATCTTGAATGCATACCTGGAGGTGCAAAATCAGCTTTCAGGAATTGAGAATTTTACCAGGAGCTTTGAGACAAAGTCTAAAGAGGTGGAGATTCTTATGCGATCCATCGATATTTCGAACAGCCTGTTCCGGTCAGCAAGGGCCGACTATCTGGAAGTGTTGTTGACGCAACGGGAAGCGTTGGAATCGAAAATGGATCTCCTTGAAATCAAGGTGAGGCAAGCCAATGCCAAGGTAAATATTTACAGGGCATTGGGCGGGGGGTGGAGTCATTAGACAGCCGCCACGCTCTTTCAAAAACGGAAATTCGATTCATTCATCCTTAAGACTGTCGACCGGGTTTGCCAGCGCTGCTTTGACTGTCTGGAAACTGATACTCAGGAAGGCGATCGCAAGTGCGCCGCATGCTGCGAGCAAATAATGACCCACGTTCATGTCGATGTGGTAGGCAAACTTTTGTAACCATTGATCATTATAGTACCAGGCAACCGGGGCGGCGATAACGATGGCAATGCCTACGAGCCGCATCATGTCTTTGCTCAACAACCTCACAATTCCTGACACGGATGCACCCAACACTTTGCGGATGCCGATCTCCTTCGTGCGTGTCCTGGCCGTGAACAATGCAAGTCCGAATACTCCCATGCACGAAACGAAAATTGTCACGATCATGGCGACATTCATCAACGTTGCTGTTTTTCGCTCGGATTGGTGCATCATGTCGATCTCGTCTTCGACCAGTCGGGATTGAAACAGCTCATCCGGATAAAACCGGCGGTAAAGTTTTCCGACTTCGGTGAGGACTTCTGACTCCTGGTGTTTGTCCAGGCCGGAGGTCAACCTCAGAGCAATCCCACTTTTCCAGCCCATGGGGAAATCGCCAATGGCGACCGGGCTCATCGCCTCGTAAAAAGAACGTTCGTGAAAATTGTCGACAACACCCACCACGGGATACGGTTTGCCCTGGAAGTAGAGCATTTTGCCAATCACATCGGAGGGATCTTTAAAGCCAAGTGCTTCCGAGAAACTTTTGTTGATAACAAGTTCTTTCAGACTGTCTCCATTCAGAATGTTTCTGCCGGCCAGCAAACGGATATTGTAAAAGGGCACATAGTCTTCTCCCGCGCCCTTGAGCGAGGCGGTGGTGGTTACGATTGTTGTCCCGGTCTTGAACTCGAAGGGACTCATCATCACCGCGAACCCCATCGGGGATGTGCCTTGGATAATGGCATTCTCCACGCCGTTCAGCGACCTTAATTGTTCCACGAGAATTGGCGTGTTGTTTTCGGAAGGGCTTCGGAACAGCACGACGCGCGCCGTGTTGAACCCTTTGTCTTTCGTCCTGATAAACTGTACCTGGTTCCCGATGACCAGTGTGCTCACGACGAAAAAGAATGAGACAGCGAATTGAAATACGATCAACATTTTTCGAATCCACCATTGCCGGCTGGTATTCTGGGTGCTTGTGCCTTTGAGGCCTGCGACGGGCAGGTAGGCGGTGGAGGCATAAGCCGGGTAAATTCCGGCGAGAAGGGACGTGCCGGCCGCCAGCACAACGAGAAAAATTACTGTCGATTGACTGAAGGGATGAAATTGAACATTCGCAGGCAGGAATGTGCTGAATGCTGACAGCAGCGGGTCAACCATCAGAATCGCGACAAAGGTCCCGAACAGGGTAAGAAGAAAAGTTTCAGACAACATTTGACCGATCAGATGGGATCGCCTGCTGCCAAGGACTTTGCGAATGGAAATTTCCTTCGCGCGTTGCAACGATTGGGCTGTAGCCAGGTTGACAAAGTTGATGCAGGCAAGTACCAGAATAAAAAACGCGAGCGCCATCAAAGCATACAAGCTCGGCAGCAATGTTGGGGATGCTTCGTAATGCGGATTGAAATGTATCTCGCGGAGCGGTTGAAGCTTTAGCTGGTAGAGACCGTTTTTCTCATTTTGTCTATTTGGATCGTATTTGGTCGCCAGCTTGCGCAGTTTCACGGCCACCTGGTCTGCCGATTGATCCGGACCCAGCTTCACAAAGCCCTGAGATGAATGTTGATGATACTTCCAGTCGTCCAGCCGGATTTGATTTTTGAGATGACTGCTGTTGATGGTTGGCAATGAGATGAAATCGGACATCGGAAAGTCCGTGTTGCCTGTCCAATCCTCGACAATGCCGGTAATTGTTGCGCGAATTGTATCATACATGACTTCTTTTCCCAGGTACAGATCGGCCGACAGGTCGCCGAAGTATTCCCGCGCTCTTTTCCTGGTGAGAACGACCGTAAAGGGCTTGTTTAGTGTTGCGGGGCCTCCCGCGAGCCATTCATAGCTGAAGACTTCAAAATATTGAGCGTCGGCGATTACAACCTGTTGTCTGGACGCCGCAAAACGCTTGGGCGGATTATTACCGTTTGGAACCGATACTTTTGAATAGTGGTAGTGAAAAGCGGTGACTGCTTCTATTCCGGTAACCTCGTCCCTGATCGCGGCTGGTGCAGCAGCCGCCACGGAATTCGTTGACCATCGCTGTCCGTCCAGTTCGGTTTCGGTGACAATCCTGAAAATGCGGTCTTTATCGGCGTGAAAGCTATCAAAGCTAAGTTCATGGCTTGTTATCGTATAGATCATCAGGCATGCACAAATACCGAGCGCCAGGCCGAATACGTTGATCGTGCTATAGACGCGATTTTTTTCGATTGTACGCCATGCGATTTTCAAATAGCTTTTGATCATTATTTGTGTTGTTACAGACTTGATGAAGAAATCTCCCCGGTCGCACGTCACTGGTGTCAATTTAACACTTTTTGTTAATTCGCAATTTCTTTTGGAACGGGTCCAGGTCACTTCGGCCGCGGATATCGTTTTAAGCTTAATACTGAAGGTACTTTATTTTTTTCCGTCAGGAAGTCAACACAGCAATGGTCACAGCGGGGCGAATTCTAACCTTAGTGGCATTGCGAAATTGGGTGGCCTCGCCAACCCGATCGGATAATCAACCCAAACCTTGAGCTTTAATCATCCAGTTGGTTACCGGGCATAAGACTCGCCTCTCCGAGGCAGGCCCAAAAGGCCTTCACGAGCAATGGGTAATTCTGCGAAAAACAATGGTAAAAATTCAGTCGGTTTATTTGATCCTTCGCCTGGCGCCTCAATACGTGAGATTGGCGCTGTTTTTTCGAGTGCCGGAAACCAGCCGTTGCCTTTTGCAAGATCTCCCATGCGGTTATGGTGGGATATTTTCGACAACATTCAAAATGTTCCATTGCTATGATCAAATTGTGCAGGATGGCCGCGAAAGATCTGCTTTTTATAATTGCGACGAAATGAAGAATAAGATCTGCTTTGGTATGGTCGCTCAGTGGACGCCCTTCGCGTTTCCGGTCCCGAATAAAGCAAACACTCTTGCTTTGCTGATCATTGTGCTCACTGGCTGCATAAGCGCAATTGCCCAGGCCGACCGGCGACCTCAGAATTTTTCCGGGACTTCCGGGGTGAACGAGTATGCAGCCAAAGTCAAGTCCATCGACTCCTTACTGCAGTCCTTCGTTGACGGCAAGAAGACAAACTGTGTAACCGCGTTTGTCGCGAAAGGTGGCAAGGTTCTCTATAAAAAAAGTTTCGGATGGAAAGACGTTGAAAAGCAGATTCCGGCAACAATCGATGACTACTATGTCCTCTTCTCACAAACCAAGGCGATTACAACGGTTGCATTCATGACGTTGGTTGAAAAAGGGCTTGTCGCGATCGATGATCCCGTTTCGAAATATTTCCCGGAAATCCCCGACCGTGTCGTGACCAGAGTTCATGAGGATGGTTCGTACGAAACGCGTCCGGTTAAATCGGCGATGACTTTTGTCCATTTGATGTCACATTCATCCGGACTCAATGCCGGACTCGTGCGTGAGATCCGCCGCGCCGAAAAGGGAGCGACGCCTGTCAGTCTCACCGGTGCCGAAAAGCTGTCATGTGGACAACACAGTTTCGGTGGCAACGACCGCGCAAAATACCTCGCGGAGGAGATGCATGCTCTAGTAAAATATCCGCTTGGGTTTGATCCTGGTACAGAGTGGAGCTACCACATCAGCACAAACATGCTCGGATACGTGGTAGAGCGTATATCCGGCAGACCGTTGAGAGAATATGTAAAAGAAACCATACTTGGTCCGTTGGGAATGCAGGATACGGATTGGTTTTTCCCGCCGGAACGATTGGAACGTTTTGTCAAACCTTACAGTGCTGTCAATGGAAACCTGGAGCCTGGATCCCCGGCGTTTGCGGAAGGCGCTGTATGCTTTGAACAAACCTACTGCGAGGGAGCGATTGGTCTGAACGGCTCCATCGAGGATTACGCCAAATTTTGTCAGATGCTGTTGAACAAGGGGAGCTTCAACGGTCATAGAATTTTGAAACCGGAAACCGTAGAATTGATGACAACGATCAACCGGCTTCCCGAAGACAGCAGTGGAGGAAAGGGCTTTAGGTTTGGTTTGGGTTTTGAACTTTACCACGAGATGAAGAAGCCTGTCCCAGCGGTATCAAATGGCGCGTATGCTTGGGGTGGCATGCTTGGAACCGAGTACTTGGTTGATCCCCGAAATGATTTGATCGTTCTGTTTTACATCAATATGTATAAACGCGATGGGTTGTATGCCCTGTTCCTTGATAAAGCATATCGAATTTTCAAAAAATGATCTTCAAACGTCCGCGAGCTAAACGTGATCAAACATACCTTGAAAGTATTAAACCCTAACGGCAGTCATGAATTTACATTCCTTTAAAATCCTTTGTTTTCTTTTACTTTGGATGGTCATCCCCCGCCCTTCTTCGGCATACGTTGTTTCCTACAAAAAAGATCTTGACGGCGTAACCTTTATTTTGGATAAAGGTGTCATGAAAATAAAAATATGCGGTGATGACATTGTTCAGCTAAATTACACCATTCTTCAGGAGCTCCTCACCAGAAATTCACTCGTCCTTGTCAATGAATGGAAAAATGCGCCGAAGTTTAAGGTTTTTGACAAGCAGGGCAGTGTGATCATCGCGACCGCAAGGTTGAAAGTGAAGGTCAACAAACTGTCGAACGCCATTACTTATACAGATTTGAACGACTTGGTGATACTGGCCGAAGATGAAAACGATGGAAAAAGAATGGAGGCCGCTACAATAGCTGGTATCAATACTTTTACGTGCTCGACGATTTTTAAATCTCCCGCGGATGAAGCTCTTTACGGACTGGGTTGCCACCCGGAGGACACACTCTCAATTAACTATAAGGGTCGAAATCAGAATCTTGTTATCCGGTATATGACCGGGGCCATTCCGGTGCTTCTTTCAAACAAAGGATATGGTTTGATGTGGGATAATTACTCCCCCTCCTATTTCTATGGAGCCGAGGCGGAGAATACAAAATTTAAATACATCTCGGAAAGTGGTACCCTGGTAGATTATTTCTTTTTCTATGGACCCGATTTCGATCACATCATCAGATCCTATCGGCTTGCTACCGGTGTAGCGCCAATGTATCCGAAATGGGCTTTTGGTCTCTTCCAATCGCAGGATCGGTACAAGAGCCAGCACGAGCTGTTGGCTGTGAAAGACAAATATCGCAACAACAACATACCGGTAGATTGCATTGTGCAGGATTGGTTTTATTGGGAGCCGGATGTCATCGGGTCTCACCATTTCTGGCCCTCGAGGTATCCTGATCCGAAGGCGATGGTGGATGAGCTTCACAAGGCTAACATACATGCAATGATTTCGATCTGGCCTGTCTTTGCAAAGGGAACAAGGAATTATGAGGCAATGGAAAAGGCTGGTAATCTAACGACACTGCTATGGGACAATGCCATGACACACACACCTGACAGTTACTATGATGCACACAGCGAAAAAGCGAGGGAAATGTACTGGCAGCAGGCAAGGGATAGTTTGATCGCGGCTCATGGTTGGGACGGCTGGTGGGTTGATCAGTGCGAGCCTGATAATGGGGACGCGAACCTTGACTTGAGACGACAGGCAGATTTTGCGATTGGAAAGGGCATCGATTATTTCAATACGTATTCATTGGCTCACTCGATCGGTCTCTTCGACCATTGGCGCGCCGACATTCCGGGTAAGCGACCATTCTTCCTTGCGCGCCAAGCGTTTGCCGGCCAACAACGTTACGCGACCACGCTCTGGTCGTCAGATATCACCTGCACATGGCGAGCGTTCAAAAGTCAGGTGCCGCAAGGAATCAACGCATGCGTCTCGGGAATCGCCTATTGGACCTCCGACATCGGAGGCTATCGCGACTTTAACTGGAGTGCACCGAATTGGACACTGCCGTCGAACAAAGAGCTTTTTACGAGGTGGTTCCAATTCGGAACGTTCAGCCCGATATTCAGAATTCATGGAAAGGGAGAGAGGGCGCTTTTCTCAGACAATTGGGATGATAAAATGAAGGCAATTCTGTTGAACTACGATAACCTGCGCTACCGGCTTCTTCCATACATTTATAGTTTGTCCTGGAAGGTGACCAATACAGGTTACACCCTGATGAGATCCCTGGCCTTCGACTTCAGGAACGACGCCGCTGTCAATTCGATTCCCGACCAGTACATGTTCGGGCCGGCGTTCATGGTGTCCCCGGTCACGGAACGCATGGTCAGCCTTGAGCGCGGCGCTCCGGAGAAGCCGTCAAGGAAAGTATACCTGCCTCAATCGGCGACCTGGTATGACTTCTGGACTGGCGATAAGTTTGATGGGGGACAAACCGTTGATGCCCCGGCTCCAATTCAGACGATACCTCTTTTCATCGTGGCGGGTTCGATCGTTCCGATGGGACCGTTCCTGCAATATGCGACAGAAAAATATGCCGACCCGCTCGAGATCCGGATCTATCCGGGGGCAAACGGAGAGTTCGTCCTTTACGAAGACGAAAATGACAACTACAATTACGAGAACGGATTCTTTTCAATCATTAAGATTGAATGGAACGACACGACGCGGAAGCTGTCTGTACGAAAAAGACAAGGTTCTTATCCTGGCATGCCGGCCCAACGGACTTTCCAGATCGTCGTAGTCGGAAAGGACAAGGGCAACGGGGTAGGATGGACCAGATCACCTGATAAAATTGTTCAATACAACGGTGCAGAGCTCATCGTACAACTATGAGGCTATTGACGATATTCAGGCAGAAACAACTTCAACAAATGGAATGTATTAAATACGGAGTACTATTTGTTTGCACAATATTCTCTTTTTATGCTTGTCATGCGCAACGGCATCCCGCTATTATGTTGTGGGCGAAAGGAGCTCCGGACGCGAAGGCCGGCGGTGGCGACGAGATTATCAACGTCTATCAGCAAACGGGGGATCATTTAGTGACGAATATCCACAACCCATCTGTCACTCCTTTTTTACCCCCGGCTGACAAAGCTACCGGCATCGCGATTATTATCGCACCCGGAGGAGGCCATCGTGAACTCTGGATCGATCATGAGGGGTATAACATTGCACAGAAATTGGCCGACCAGGGAATTGCGGCATTTGTTCTAAAATACCGCCTGTCGAGAGACAAGAACTCAACTTATTCTTTACACCATTCCGTCCAGGATATGCTGCAGGCGGTCAGGCTGGTAAGGAGCCGCGCGGCCGAATGGAAAATCGATTCGGACAAGATAGGCATTATGGGATTTTCTGCCGGAGGCCAGGTTGCCGCCATGGCCGACATCCAGGCTGATACCGCACTTCTGGTCGGTGATGATCCCTTGGAAGCATTCAGCAGTAAGCCGCGCTTTCAGGCACTCATCTATCCCGCGTGGGTGAACGATATACCTGTGTCCAAGCGATCGTCACCGGCATTTATTCTCGGTGGGTATAAGGATATGGAAAGTATTTCAACGGGTATGGCCAACCTCTATTTAAAATTCAAAGAGCAAAATGTGCCGGCTGAAGTTCACATATATGCCAATGCCGGTCACGGATTTGGGATTCGAACAGGCGACAAAGGGCCGAGCGCAAAATGGCTAACGACTCTGATCGCGTGGCTTTATGATATCAACAAGATTAGCCGTGAGCAATAACGGATGCGGTGTATCGAACCAACGGGAAAGCTGTGTCATGCACACCCTCTTAAATTGTGGTTCTGACCTCTCCAATAATATCTAAAACTGATTCTTATGAAAAAGACAAAGACAATGCAAAAATTTTTGAGAATGCTTTGGTTCTTAGTTCTGATCCCGATCATGACAAACGCCGGTGAGCCCGGTATACCTCAGGGATGGTCCGATGGTTATGTCTATGCAAATGGGATACGGATCCATTATTATCATGCAGTTCCTGCGCCGGGAAAGCCCGTCATGGTGATGATTCACGGAGTAACCGACATCGGGCTAAGCTGGACTACTTTGACATGGAAGTTGCAGGGTTCTTACGATATCTATATGGTCGACACGCGCGGCCATGGGCTGTCTGATCCATTCACCCCTGCCGATGATGGCAACACGTTGGTGAAAGACGTCGTCGAATTTGTGCGGGCGATGAAATTCGAAAAACCCATTCTCATGGGCCACTCGATGGGCGCCGCCACAGTAATGCGGGTGGGCGCGGAGTATCCCGATTTAGCCAAGGCGATCATTATGCTGGACCCTATGCTCGGTCCCATGGGTCCGCGACAAAATCCGGAACGACGTGCGGCCGATCGCACCGCAGGCACGGCGGAGCAGGGCGAACCGCAAGCGCGAGACCGGCTTTCTGTGAGCATGTTCGGGTCGCCTGAAATGCTGGTGGCACAGAACAATTACAATTTCGACGACCTGGTCGCAACTTGTCGTCGCAACACGCCTAAGTGGGATTCGGTGGATTGCCAGTATTGGGCGTTGTCGAAAAAGCAATATCACGGCGCATACACCAGCGAAGCATGGCAGGCCATGTCGGGTACCATGAGAACCGGGGAATCACTGGGAAAGATCACGGTGCCTGCCCTGGTGCTCAAGGCCGACGCAGCGCCCGAACAACGCAAAGCTCATAACGAAGCAGCCCAGGTGATCCAGAAAGGGAAGCTCGTTCACATCGATGGAGCTGGCCATAATCTGCACCATGACCAGTTGAACCTTACGGTGGAAGTTTTGAATAAATTTCTTTCAGAGCTGTAAATCAAACGCAATGCCCTTCGCGGCTTGCCAACCGGCGTTCCTTGCCGGGACCGCGGGGATCGCGTTTGCTTTTTATCCCCGTGATCGGATCGATTCGAGAAAATAGATTATTTATCCAAACCAAACCCAACATGCTCCGCCAGATCTTACCCGCAGCGTTGCTCTTCATCGCCGTTTCACTTCGCGGCCAAACAACAGATCCATCGCTTCCGCATCTGATTCGTAAAGACGGTCGTCACGCGTTCATTGTCGACGGCCAACCGTATCTGATTCTCGGCGCCAATGCAATAACTCGAGCGCGTGGCCGGCTGTGCTGCCGAAAGTCTGGTCGGCCATGGAAGCGCTCCACGTCAATACACTCGAGATACCGATCTATTGGGAACAATTCGAGCCACAACCAGGCAAATACGATTACAGCGTGATCGATACGATCATCATGCAGGCGCGGGTACGTGACCTGCGCCTGATCCTTCTGTGGTTTGCTACCTGGAAAAACGGTTCCAACCACTACATGCCGCAGTGGATGAAGCTCCAGCCGGACAAATACTTTAACATGGTCGACAAGAACATGAAAGAGATTGACTCGCCTTCTCCTCATGCTGAGGCCACGCTTGAGGCAGATACTAGGGCGTTTTCGGCTTTCATGCGTCATTTGAAAGATATTGATCGTCAGCACACCGTGATTATGGTCCAGGTTCAAAATGAGCCGGGCTCCTGGGGCGCGGTGCGGGACTATTCACCCAAAGCACAAAAAATCTTTGATGGTCCCGTGCCGGCGGCTGCGCTTAAAGCCATGAAGTTATCCCCGAAATCGAACCGGAATTGGACGGATGTGTTCGGCCGCGATGCAGATGAATTCTTCCAGGTGTGGCACGTGGCTACGTATATCGGTAAAGTTGCCGCGGCCGGCAAAGCGATCTATCCGCTTCCGCTTTTTGTCAATGGCTCGATCCGGGATCCGCTGAATCCGGGCTGGCCCCCGACCTACCAGGTAGGCGGACCGAATGACAACGTCTTCGAGCTTTGGAAAGCTGCAGCTCCGGCGGTCGACATCCTTTCGCCGGACATTTACATAGGAGACACGAAGGGGTACCTCAAAGCTCTTGAATTGTACAATCGCCCGGATAATCCGCTCTTCGTTCCTGAAACGATCGGATTCGGGGCGTTTACCCGGTTTTTCTTTTCGGCGCTGGGAAATGGCGCGATCGGTTATGCTCCATTCGGGATGGACGACACACGGACTGGTTTCGGTCCTAACGATACGGCTACTGGTTCACAACAGAGGTATGCAGCGACTGCACTGAACTTCCGGTTGTTCAAGCCCATGGCCAGCCACATCGCGCGGTTGAATTTTGAAGGTAAGGTACGGACCGCGGTCCAGATGACACTTGATCCCAACGCCGAAAAAGGCAATCCGGTGGACCAGGAAAACTATATTACCGATCAAGCACTGCATTTTGATGGATGGGATGCCGAAGTTGCCTTTGGAACGTTTCAACGGTTGGCCCGCTCGCAAACGCAACAGGAATCGCCCGATGGACGCATACTCGTTGCCGAAGTAAGCAAAGGAGAGTACTTACTCGCCGGCTACCATGCTCGGGTGATGTTCCGGCCGACGGGAAAAAACCAGGGGAAGCCCTGGGAGTATCTCATTGTCGAAGAAGGCCACTATGAAAACGGCGAATTCCGGGCGGATCGTATTCTCAATGGCGATCAGACCGACTGGGGTCTTAATTTCACAGAGCCCACCGTGTTGCGTGTCTCCGTATACTTGCGCGAGACAGCGCGCCAGTAAAAATGGTCCTGCAGAACAAACCAGTAGCATTTACCCGGACTCTTCATCACCGGATCTTTGGGCGTATTGAGATGGTGTAAGGCCATACATTTTCTTGAAGCATTCCCTAAAGTGCTGCAAATCGTTGAAGCCGACTTTGTATGTGATCTCTGAAACTGTAAGTTGGTGCTGCTCCAGCAACTGTGCGGCGCGTTTCAGGCGGATCGTTCGGATAAATTCATTTATAGTTTGGCCGGTCAATGCCTTCATCTTACGG